>JAUNRL010000058.1 GCA_030535715.1 Bacillota bacterium | reverse complement strand
TGGATGCAGGAGGAACTGAAGGACTACGATGAAGAAGAAGGACGGCTGGAAATTTTCAGGACCAGCGGCTCTTCCGGGATACCCCTCCGGTTTGCCCTGTCCCACCGGGAGGCGGCCTGCATGAACGCCAACTGGATCCGGGTGACCATGTTCGCCGGGTACCATCCCCTGCGGGGCAAAATGCTCAGCTTCCTGACGACCCACTCCCACGTGGATCCGGAGAAGGGCGATTCCTTCATTCAGAAGCTGGGATTCTTCCGGCGAAAGGTCGTTCCGGAACACCTTTATGTGGGCGAAGGCATGCGCGACCTGATTCAGCTGATCAACGATTACCGTCCGGACATGATTGCCTTTCGAAAGAACGTCCTGGTCCGCCTGGCGGTCTACGCGAAGAACCATAACCTGACCATCTGGCGGCCGAAAGCCTACACCCCCGTCAGTGAAATGGTGGACGGGATCACCAGAAGACTGCTGCTGGACACCTTCGGCGAGGGGCTGTTCGACGCCTACGGATGCAACGAAACCGGAAGCTGCGCAGTGCGGCTGCCCGGAAAGGACAACTACTATATTTACAGCGATACCCATGTGCTGAACCTGGTGGATGACGAGGACCATCTGGCCGACGAGGGACGGGTCATCGCCACGACTCTGTACAAGTTTGATTTCCCGATCATCAATTATGAGGTCGGGGATCGGGCAACATCGGAAACCATCGGCGGAATACGTTATCTGAAGCGGATCATGGGCAGGACCAACGATATGGTCAGGCACGCCGACGGGACGGAGACTTCCGCGACGGAACTGATGAAGATACCCAACGGCATCACCGGCGTCGCCCAGTTCCGATACGTGCAGAACTCACTGGACGAGATCAGCATTCTGCTGGTGGAGGATCCGGGGGACAGAGCGCACACCCGGGAGGATATCGAGGCATTCTTCGCGCGGAAGATCGAGGAACTGTACGGGTATCCGGAATACCGGCTGAATTTTTGCTGGATGGAGGAGATTCCTCCCGATCAGAACGGGAAAATGCGCTGCTTTATCTGTGAGATTGAGTAGGGGAAAACGGCATGGATTCTACCGGATGCGGCATACTCATCAGGAAAGTGACGGCGGGAAGAGACGCCATTATCGTGCGCGGGATCTGCGCGCTGAAGCTTGGCCTGAAGGGCCGGCGGTCGGAAATGAGCCGGCTTTCTATTCGCATACACGGGACGGAGGCGACACCGGTTCGTGCCCGTTTTTTCATGCCGAAGGGGATTCCCTTTGCCGGGGGGTACCGGCTCCATCCCTTCTGCATGGAGATCCGCTGTGAGGATGCTCTTCTCCTGGATGTGCAGAACCGGCTCATGCTCTGGTACGGCGATCAGGAAATCTGCGGGATCAGCTACAGTCTGCTGGCACGCCGAAAGGGCGTCTACCGCACCAGCCGCCTGATCCGTTCCGGCGGGAAGGTGATGTACTTCCGCCAGACAGCCGGCAACAAGATGTGGTTCGTCGTCCGGTCCGAAAACCGTTACGACAGCCGGGCGGAAGGACTCCGCGTTTTCTATGCATGGCTGCTCTCACGGGTGATGGGCAGATCGGATCATATTCTGATGTTCGAGAAGGAATCCTCCCGTTACGAGGAGAGCGCCTCTGTGCTCTTCGAGAAACTGGTGGATCAGGGATACCGGAATGTTTATTACCTTATCGACCGGGACAATCCGGCGGTAAAGGATCTGAATGAGACCTACCGGGCGCAGATGATCGAAAAGGACAGCTTCCGGCATCTGCTGTATTTCTTCCGGTGCCATCGGTTTGTCGGCACGGAGACGATGGAGCACGCTGCCCAGCTGCGCACATCCAACCGCCGGCTCATGGCCAAGGCCCGGAGTACCGACCTGACCCACGTGTTCCTGCAGCACGGCGTCATGTATATGGTTTCCCTGGATGCCGATGCGCGGGCCGGTTTCATCGACCGCCAGGTGGATCAGTACCGGACGGTGGTTTCCTCTGAGGCGGAGGCCATGCACTTCATCCTGCTGGGCGGGCTGAAGCGGGAGGAACTCTACATTACCGGTCTGGCGAAGTTCGACCGCAGCGTCCGGGATGAGGATGCCGACTGGATCATGATCATGCCCACCTGGCGCAGATGGGAGACCAATCTGGCTGAGCGGGACTTCCGCAGCACCGGCTATTACCGGATGCTGGAGAACATGGTCAACGCTGTCCCTGACGAGTGGAAGGACCGGATCATTGTCAAGCCCCATCCCCTGATGGAACAGATGATGGAGCGCAGCGAGACGCAGCTGTCCCGTTATCTGCGTCCGGACATGAGCCACGATGAGGTTCTGCGCCGCTGCCGGCTTCTGATCACCGACTACTCGTCCATCGCATACGATGCCTTCTACCGGGGAGCCAATGCGGTATTCTGGTGGGGAGAAATGAGCGAGTGCATGAAGCATTACGGCGGCGCGCACCTGATGCTCAATGAATACAATGCCTTCGGGGACATCTGCTACACACAGGGACAGATGGAGCAGGCCGTCCGCGCCGGCTATTCCATGGAACAGAATCCGGACTATGTGAGAAAATACCGGAGAATTGTGGAATTCCACGACAACCGGAATACGGAACGGATTATTGGTAAACTGAAGGAAGATCATATCCTGTAGAGCGGACGGACCGCTGCGGCAGGAGAAAAGAGGAGAAGGAGGAGACGGATCAATGAAGATTCTGGTCACTGGCGGAGCCGGCTTTATCGGGGCCAACTTTGTGTTTTATATGCTGGAGGAGCATCCCGAAGATGAAATCGTCTGTCTGGATGCGCTGACTTATGCGGGCAATCTGGAGACGCTGGAGCCGGCCATGGACAATCCGCGCTTCCGCTTCGTGAAGGGCGATGTGGCCGACCGGAAGGCGGTCTTCCCGCTGTTTGAGAAGGAAGGGTTTGATGTGGTGGTCAACTTCGCCGCGGAATCCCATGTGGACCGATCCATCGAGGATCCGGGCATTTTCCTGAAGACCAACATCCTGGGCACGCAGGTGCTCATGGATGCTTCCCGGGAGTATGGTGTGAAACGGTTTCATCAGGTGGGCACCGACGAAGTGTACGGCGATCTGCCCCTTGACCGCCCGGATCTGTTCTTCACCGAAGATATGCCCGTTACCGCCTCCAGCCCCTATTCGGCCTCCAAGGCCTCGGCCGACCTTCTGGTCATGGCTTATCACCGGACCTTCGGGTTGCCGGTAACCATCAGCCGCTGCTCCAACAACTACGGGCCCTATCAGTTCCCGGAGAAGCTGATTCCGCTGATGATCGCCAATGCTCTCGCGGATAAGCCGCTGCCCGTCTACGGCACCGGTGAGAACGTGCGCGACTGGCTGTATGTGGAGGATCACTGTCGGGCGATCGACAGGATCCTGCGCAGCGGCAGAGTGGGAGAGGTCTACAACATCGGCGGACACAACGAGAGAAACAACCTCGAAGTGGTGAAAACCATTCTGGCTCAGCTGAACAAGCCGGAGAGCCTGATCACCTTTGTGGGCGACCGCAAGGGACACGACCTGCGGTACGCCATCGATCCGACGAAGATCCACGAGGAGCTGGGCTGGCTGCCGACCACGAAGTTTGATGACGGCATCCGGCAGACCATCGACTGGTATCTGGATCATGAGCCCTGGTGGCGGAACATCATCAGCGGAGAATATCAGCAGTATTACGAGAAGATGTACGGCAACCGATAGTCTGCCGGAGGTGAAGAATGGAACAGGAGCAAAAGCAATGCCGTCTGCGTGACCGGCTGAAGGACGGATATACCGTGGTGATCCGGTGGACGGACATCCTCTGGGTGACGGTCATCGGCCTGTTTTCCGGCGTTTGTCTGGAACTGTTCTACCGGATGATCGTGGACTACAACGATAAGTATTCCTCGGACATGCGGTATTATGTGGTGACCAACGTGACCAGCGGAGAAGAGCACGACCGACTTCTGGGATTTCTGTTTCAGATTTTCTATGACATCAGCCAGAGCACCATGGAGGCCAACATCTATCTGGCCGCTGTGATCGCCGCCATCATCGTGGTGAATTATCTGGTCATCCGGTTTTTTCTCAGGGATGACGGCATGCTGGAGGGAATACCCCGTTCGGCCATGCAGTTTTTCTCCGTGGCGGTTCTGTTCATCGGCCCTGTCTGGGTGCCGGTGATTCACGAGTGGTTCTACCGCCATTCCTTCCAGTCCTTTGCCTGGCATTCGCCGACGCAACAGTCCATGACGCTGTTTTCCATGATCGCTTCGCTGTGCTTCCTGAAGATGTACCTGTATTATGAGGAAAAGGGCGCGCATCCCGGCTGGTGGATCGCCACGGCGGTGACGGTCTTCCTGTCCGCCTTTGCCAAACCCAGTTTTTTCTTCGGACTGGTTGCCGCGGTGGTGGTCATGTTCGTCATTGATCTGCTGCGGGGCGGGAAGGACGGATGGCTGCGGCGCCTTGGACGACTCTTCGTCATGGGATGCGCCATCGTCCCCAGCGGGATCTACGTCCTCTGGCTGCATACTCAGGAATTCGATGACAGCGGCGCGGCAGAGGAAGTCCACAAGGTCATCCTGGACATCTCTCATGTTATTCACTACGACAATCTTCCCGCCGCAGTCATCTGCGGCATGGCCTTTCCGCTGGTCGTCTGCTTCGCCAATATCCGCCGGCTGAAGGACAAAAAGTATCAGTTCACCTTCTGGATTTTCTTCATGGGCGTGCTTCAGTGGGCGTTGCTGACGGAAACCGGAAGGAGAGGAAAATACGGCAACTTCGGCTGGGGACAGGTTTACGGATCCTATTTCATTACTCTGGTCAGCTGCGCGCTCGCTTTGGACAACTTCTATCATAAGGATTCCATTTTTGCAGGTAAGAAAATCGCCAGAACGATCTATTTCATCGTCCTGGCGATCCTGCTTGTTCTTCATATTGCTTCGCAGCTATACTATTTCCAGCTCATTCTGACGGGACACGGCTACATGCACTAGAGCACCATGGCCGTATGTCTTCCCGGACTGATCAGAATATCTCCCCGCTGCAGCCAGATCTCCGTTTTCAGGACATCGCTGTCGGTGATTTTGATGAACTGACCGGTGGCCATCAGCGGATTCAGGAAATCGGAGTTGCCGGTGCTTCCCGGCGCCTTGTTGCCTCCGGTAAAGTTTGGCGTGATGCCGGCGGCGTTCACGCAGCAGCCCACCAGAGGAGAACAGGAAACCTCGCAGTTCTTTGTGATCTTAGACAGATTCCAGCCCGCTTTTTTAGCCAGGAGCCGAAGCTCTCCCCGGCCGTCTGCCGGTTTCTGATCGTATCCGATATGGTCGTTGGCGCAGGCGGCTTCCATGGCACGGGCGGCCCGGTCAGCCAGAGCCGGACGATGACCCGCCAGTTGTTGTAGGCTCCGCTCTTGCTGCTGTAGGACCAGTTCGCGGTGGCCACTTCGCTCCCGGTCTGGTCGCCGGCCTTCCCTCCGGTTTTCTTCCAGCTTTCGTCGCCGGCGGCCTGACCGATGCGGGTTTTTCTGGCCGAAGCGGACTGTTTATCGGAGACTGGTCCGGTGCAGGTCTTCCCGTTGAGTACGGCATAGGCCTGTACGGTGTAGGACCAGGCGGAGTTCAGCTTCTTATCGTAATACAGAGCGCAGGGATCGCTTCCGGCGGCAACGGTTCGGGTGGAGATGAGTTTACCGCTGGCATTGTATTCTCTGACGTAGTATCCGCGGACACCGGCGAGAGCTTTCCAGCGGACATCCATCCGGCGGTATCCCGGACTGTACACGGCGATTGCCGGCTTGGTGAGCGCCAGCTTTTTGGTTTTGATCTTCTTTACCGCGGAGAACCGGCCGTTCTTCTGAGTCAGACGTGTGCGCTGGATAAACATGGGCAGGGGCCGCCTGGACACCCATTTATGCTTTCCGGAGTGATAGTACTGGGTGTATTCGCGGTAGGCCCTGACTTTGAACTGATAATTCGTGGAGGGCTTCAGATCCCGGGCAGTCCAGGCGGTGACGCTGTTGTCGCCGATGGTCTTAACCCAGATGTACTTTTGGCGTTTGCTGTTGTACATGAAGACCTGATAGCCCTTGGCTTTCTTTACCTTTCTCCATTTCAGCGTAACGTAATCCACGCCGGAGACAGCCCGCTTCTGGGTGACCTTTGCCGGACGGGAAGTGCCAGCGAAGCTCTTTTCCGGCAGAATCAGGTCCGCGGAGAAAGCGATCGCCGCGATCATTAAGGCCAGAATTGCCTTTGTAACGATGGTTCTGTTCATGTTGTTTCCTTCTTTGCCTGTTTTTTCAGTATTGATTATACGGGAAAAGAAAATACCAAATCCAGCTTTTTATGGAAAGATCAATTTTTTTTGTCGATTTTTTCCTGTAATGAAAAGGAAATTGACTGGTGCGGGGAAGATGTTGTATTGTTTTCGTTTTTTCCCGGAACAGCATACAACATATCCCCGCAGAAATCAGGGGAAAAAGCCCTGTCCCGCCGAGGAGGAAAACAACGGGAAAAACAGCGGAATCCGTTGAAAACAAAGGAATTCAGAAGGGTCGCCCCGGAGAGTGATACCCTCCGGAAAAGCGGCCGGGAAGGCCTGGAAAGCGGCCCGCGATTGCGTACTGGAAAAAAATAGGATATACTGATTTTCACAGCAGTCATTGTATATATTGGGCTGAGAAAAAGAAAGGAAGAAAAGCATGAGCACATGTGAAATGAAGCGTGGACGCGTGATGGTTTTCCTGCTTATTCTTTTTGTCGCCGTTGCGTTCGGCATACCCGAGGGAGCGGATGCGGCGTCCAAAAAACCGGGAAAAGTCAAGAGCCTGAAGGTCAGTTCGATAGCCTTCAACTCCGTTTCGCTGAGTTGGGGCAAGTCTGCAAAGGCAAAGAAATACGAAGTATACCGCTCCACGTCCAGA
>JAUNRL010000217.1 GCA_030535715.1 Bacillota bacterium | reverse complement strand
GATCCGGGCAGCATCCGGGTGATTCCCCACGAAGAATACGTCCAGCAGCAGTATGATATCCTGGCGGAGGGCGTCCGAAAGACGCTGGATATTGACAGGATTTACGAGATCATGGATCGTTACGAGATCCGCTGAGCAGATCCCGCAGTCCGATGGAAGCGGCATCCGGTGCGATGCGGATCCTGCGAGATGAACAGGAAAAGAGGAGAAAACCGGTGAGTACATACGAATATACGCGGCCCGCCGACATTGAGAGAGAGAGCATGCACATCGTTGAAGCGGAACTGGTCGGGCGGGGCATCGATATCCCGGAGGAAAATCTGACGGTAGTAAAGCGGGTGATCCATACCACGGCGGACTTTGATTACGGCGGGAACCTGAAGTTCACGGAGGACGCGGTGAAGCGGGCCGTCGGCGCGCTTCGGGCCGGCGGGAAGGTCTTCATCACCGACACCAACATGGCCCTGTCCGGTATCAGCAAGCCGTCTCTGGAGAAACTGAATTCCCGGGCTTTTTGTTATATGGCAAAGCCGGAGATCATGCGCCTGGCCAAAGACAACGGAACCACGAGAGCCTACGCCTCCATGCGCCGCGGAGCGGAGGAACATCCCGACGCCATTTTCGTTTCGGGCAACGCGCCCACGGCGCTGATGGCTATTTCGGAGATGATCCGGGAAGGACGGAAACCCACGCTGGTCATCGGGGTGCCGGTGGGCTTCGTCAATGTGGTGGAAAGCAAGGAAGAACTGTTTACGCTCTGTGCGGTGAATGACATCCCGGCCATCGTTGCCCTTGGACGAAAGGGCGGAAGCAACGTGGCAGCATCCATCTGCAACGCCCTGCTCTACCAGGCCGTGGACATGGTGGATCCGCTGAAGCGGGGCTGGCAGAAGTAGGCGCAAAGTGTTTCAGCCTTGCTCACGTATTCTCTGGCATTCAGGCGGAAAACCGTTTGCGTAGTAAAGCGAACTCCGTTCAGATCAGGCCGAATCCCTGTGATTTCAAACAAAAACTCCTTGTCGATCACAACATCCGACGGAATCAGCTTGTGTCAGGCTTCTCTGCGTGCTTCGTTTTCCGCCTGTGCGCTGCTTTTGCGTGCAAAAGGCTGAAAGAACGAGCCTGACCCGAGGCGGTCTGACCCGTTGAAAAGTGTTGACAGTGTACCGGGAGACATAGCAAAATAATGCTACAAAAAGTAGGCTTTATATGCCTGCGATTGATTCGAGCAGCCGGAAAACCATCAGCAGACAGGTTGCTGCGGCAGCCGGTGCGATGGAACCCGGAGATAATCCCTGTCACGCAGAGAAGGGGAGTACTTGTTGAGGATCCGAAAGGGGTTCTCGTGCCGCGGGAGGAGCAGAACCGGCTGCATTAAAGGGAAAGCAGGGAGGAAAAGATATGAAGATTACCTTCAACGAAGACCGGAAGATCGTGGAAGCTATCCGGGAGGGCCTGAAGAACAAAGACGGGTACTGTCCCTGTCGGCTTCAGAAAACCGAAGAAAACATCTGCATGTGCCAGGAATTTCGGGATCAGATTGCGGATCCGGAGTTCGAGGGCTACTGCCACTGCATGCTCTACTATAAGGAAAAATAAGAAGGA
>JAUNRL010000057.1:2091-7004 GCA_030535715.1 Bacillota bacterium | reverse complement strand
TTCTGTCGGAGTTTCACCGGGAGATCAGCGAGGAATACGGCCTCTTCCTGCTGGAAGGCGACGAGCGGGAACTGACTGACCATCTGCGCCGGTACATCACGCCGTCGCTGTCCGCCATGAACGGCGTCTCCGTCAGCGGCATCCGGGCCAGCGGCGGACGGTACGCCGTCGTGGATCCGGAGCCCATCCGGCAGCAGATTCTGAGCGGAATGAAAGCCGGCGGGTGGATGGTGCTGCCCGTCGGATCGGCGGGTACTGGGCAGACAGACCCGGCCCCGACCGTCTCCGCCGCGGACACGGCAGAGAATTTCGCGGCCAACGCTTCCGGCCGGCACCTGCGCCACGGCCCCACCATTGCCTCCCTGCCCTCCCGCCAGATGCCGGAGAAAGACGGTCTTTCGGACGCCATCGGCCGCCTGTCCCGAGAAGGCGGATTGTCCCAGGCACTTTCCGCGGGAACAGAAGACTATCTTCTGAGCAGTTACATCCTGGCCACCTTCAGCAGCCGCCGGTCGAAAAGGCCTGAACACTTTTTCCGTTGGGAAACGGAGTACATTTTGTTCGGGAAGCTCTCCGACGAGGAAAACGCCCGGGCAGCGGACCGGGCACTTTGTACCCTCCGGCTGCCCTCCAATCTGGCCCATATCTATGCCGATTCCGCCAAGCGGGATATGCTTGCCGCCACGGCAGAGGCCATCGCCCCCGGTCCGGCAGGCGCGGCCGTGCAGGCACTTCTGGCCGCGACCTGGGCCTGGGCGGAGTCCGACAACGACGTGAAACTGCTTACGGAGGGCGACCCGGTTCCGCTGGTCAAGAGCCGGCAGACCTGGGCTCTGGATCTGGACGATGTGGTCAAGAACCTGATCAGTGGAGTGCTGGATC
Organism: Bacillota bacterium; assembly: GCA_030535715.1. Taxonomy (GTDB): domain Bacteria; phylum Bacillota; class Clostridia; order Peptostreptococcales; family Anaerovoracaceae; genus Lentihominibacter. Next base: position 6,122 of record JAUNRL010000057.1, on the reverse strand, counting down.
CGGAAAAATTCGAATCCCGGGAAGACGGATCCGTCTACGACCCCGACCCCCGGAACCTGCTGAAACAAAACCTCCGTGTGATCCGCCCCGAAAAACAGGAGGGACTATCCTACGAACAGTATCTGCGGATTCTGCTGCTTGCCCAGGATGACCAGACGACGGTCATGCGGGCGCTGGATCTGATCCAGATCAACATCCGCAGGAACACTGACGGGCTCTTTCTGATCAGCGGGCAGTGCACGGGAGTCTCACTGGAAATGAGCATCAATCACCGGAGTTTTCGCTATGAGAAACAGTACTAAAGGATACTATACGCTGGAGGCCGCTCTCTTCCTGCCTCTCATCCTGCTCACCGTTCTCTCTCTGGGGTATTTTACCCGGGTCGAAGGCGTGTGGGAAAACTGTGTGCACTGCGCCGCCGACGAGAGCTGCCGCGCCCAGGCCATGGCCTGGGACGGGATTTCCGGCCGGACCGCCGCTGTCCGAATCATCCGGCGCGTCCGCGCAGAGCAGGACGCGCCGGACAGTTTCACCCTGCGGCAGTACCGGTATGATTCTTCCCGGGGGGATCTGGATCACCTGACTTCCTACGAGATAGCCGCCCGCGTACAGATGACCCTGCCTGCCGGATTTTCCCGGGACTTTTCCTTTTCCTGTCCGGTTCTCTACCGCAACTTCGTGGGCAGAACCATGTCCGGCAATCCACTGGGAACGGCCGGGCTGGAAAACAGCGTACCGCAGAACCCGGCCCATATATTCCCCGCCTACGGAGAAAAGTATCACCGGGGAGACTGCACCTATGTAAAGGCAACGGTCCGCGCGGTCAATCTCAACGGATCTGTCACCCGGACTCATCCGGCCTGCCGGCTGTGCCATTCCGGAGACATTCCTGCCGGCAGCGTGGTCTTCTGCTTCGATAGTCCGGACACCGCTTACCACCGGGGCAGCTGCTCGTCCATTCAGCGCCACGTGACGGTGATTGACCACAGCGAAGCGGAGGAAAAGGGCTATACACCCTGCGACAGGTGCGGCGGCGGGCTGCCGCGAACCATCGAAAGGAGCAGTCCATGAGATCACACCAGACCATATCCTGCGCTTTCGCGCCGGAGCGGTTTCATTCCCATGAAATCGTCATGCTGTCCGAGGGCACCTGTCCCCTGTTCTTTCCTACCGTCTTCATCCGGGAAGACGCCCGAGTTGTGGCCGTTTATGACTGCAGCCGGTATGCGCCCCTGGGATCCTTCCGCATCGAAAAAACGGAGGATGCCCTCTTCCTTCTGGAAAAGGTGCTTCTCCTCCTTCATCGTTCCATGGAATATCTGATCATGCCAGAGCGGATCCTGCTTTCGCCGGAAACCGTATTCTACGCTGAAGATACGGGCAGCGTGAGGATTGCCTTTGTTCCTGTTCCCGACCCGGGATGCAGCCTGCAGCAGAACATTCTGCGGTTTCTCGGAGCTCTGGCAGCGGATCTGTGCGACATCGACCAGCACTGCCTGAATCAGCTGGCACAGAAAATCCGCCTGGACAGCATGAACCTGCGGGACATGCTGACCCTGACCGGTCTCATCCGGCGACGGATCGATTCGAAAAGCAATGACTTTTTGTAAACGATAGAACACGGAAATCAGATATAGATAGAAGACCCGAGGGGACAGGTTGAACTTCCGTACTTTCCCGACGAATTCAAGGCTTCCGGAACACGAAAAAGCCGCCCGCAGGCGGCTTGATGAAGAGTTAACCCTCAATGGCGATGAACTTCGGTTCCTCCGCCTTCTTCGGCTGTTCCCTGGGGAAGGCCAGTTTCAGGATACCGTCCTCGAATCTGGCTTTGATATCCTCTTCCCGGGTATCTTCGCCGACAAAGAAGCTTCTGCTCATAGCGCCGGAGTAGCGTTCCCTTCTCAGGTATCTGCCCTCCTCGTCCTTGACCTCGTTCTCCGCGTTCTTTTCTGCGCTGACGGTCAGATAACCGTCCCTCAACTGAACTTTCACGTCGTCCTTTTTGTATCCCGGAAGCTCAACATCCAGTTCGAATCCCGCTTCGTTCTCCTTGATGTCGGTCCGCATCAGGTTCGACGTGTTCTTGCTGCACGCAATCCGATCCACGCTGGGGAATCCGAAATCGTCCATAAAGTTATCAAATAATCTCTCTCCGAAAATGGTTGGCATCAACATACTAATCCCTCCTTATATCTTTTTGATGATCACAATTGATTCTTCGGGCTCTCCTTGTCTTCCCTTCGCCTATACTATAGCACGTTTGTTAGCACTCGTCAATAGCGAGTGCTAACATTATTTCAAAATTTGTCCGCCCTTAAATAAACAGCCGCGAAAACACGCAGCTGTTTCTGTTTCTCTCGTTATCCGCCGGATTCCTCTTACAGAACCACGACCTTCGTGCCGGACGGAATGTTATTGTAGATCCACTTCGCGTTGTCCAGCGACAGGCGGACGCATCCGTCGGTGATGTTGACGCCGAGCCGGCCGTCATAGATCGTTGTGGGCTGCGCGTCCTGCTCGTACAATACGCTGTGGAACCGGATCCTTCCGTTGAAGACGGTATAGTACCAGCACCGCACCTTCCCGCTATCAAAGTACTGTCCCTTGGCACCGACGGTGAAATCGCCCCTGGGCGTGGGCGTGGACGATGTTCCGACAGCGCACTTGAACTCCCTGTTCTTCTTCCACTTGTTCTTCTTGCCGGTATAGATCCGGACGATGTGCTTCGACCGATTCACCGCGACCAGATATTTGGTGGAACTCTTCTTCGCAGCAATGGTCTGATCGATTTCGTCACCCAGATTCCTGAGCAGCGCGCCGTTGTGGGTGTCGAACTCATAGACTTCGCCTTTGATCTTCACGATGCCGACCGCAAGCCTGCCCTTGCCGTAGCTATACCGTTTTTTCTTATCGGAGCCTTTGAACCAGCCTTTCTTATATGCCTTTCCGTTGTTTTTGAAGTAATACAGCCTGCCGGAAAGCTTCTGCAGTCCTGTGGCCATGACACCGCTCGAATGGAAGAAGTATTTCTGTCCGCTCAGAGACATCCAGCCGGTCTTCATGACACCGGACTTCTTGTTGAAGTAATACTTCTTGCCGTTGATCTTCTTCCATTTAAACTGCATGATGCCCTTGCCGTTGAAGAAGTAAGTCTTATTCCCCACTTTCGTAAGGCCTGTCGCCATGATGCCGTTCGGGTGAAAATAGTACTTTTTCTTCTTGAGTTTCATCCAGCCGGTCTTCATGTTGCCGGTTTTCTTGTCGAAGTAATACTTGTGTCCGTTGATCGTGATCCACCCGGAATGCTGCATGTCACCGGCGGACGAGAAGAAATGCTTCTGTCCGTCGATGATCCGCCAGCCGGTGGTCATGACGCCGGTTGCCGGATCCATATAGTAGATTTCGCCGCCGTAATTCAGCCAGCCGGCATGCCTGACGCCGGTATCCGATTCGAGGAAGTATTTCTTCCCGCCGATCCACTGCCAGTCGATCAGCATAGCGCCCGCAGGACTGCCGCCCGGATTGAAATAGCACCATCCTGCACCGTAGTTCTGCCAGCCGGTCAACACTTTGCCGTCATTCCCGAAGTAGTACCGGCTGCCGTTGATCCACTGCAGGCCCGTGGCCATGATTCCGCTGGGAGCGAAGAAATAACTGCTGCCGTTGATCGTCTTCCATCCGGTGACCATGATTCCGTCCGCCGGATTGAAGTAGTACTGGTTCCCATCGATGGTCTGCCAGCCGGTCTGCATTACGCCGAGATTATCATTCTCCGTGCCGGGATTCTCTCCCTGGGGGTTGAAATAGTATTTTCCTCCCTCAATGGACTGCAGATCCGTAACCATATGATTGCCGTTATTGGCGTCGAAGTAATACTTTCCTTTGGGAAGCGTCGTCAGCCAGCCTTTGTGCGGCACGTTTTCCTCATAATACAGCCATCCCGTATCATCTTTACTCCAGCCGTTCAGCGAACCACTCATCACCTGCACATCCCCCTGCGGACTCACCTCGCCGGGCTTCTCTGCCGG
>JAUNRL010000057.1:237-1991 GCA_030535715.1 Bacillota bacterium | reverse complement strand
CACTCATCACCTGCACATCCCCCTGCGGACTCACCTCGCCGGGCTTCTCTGCCGGTCTCTCTTCATCGACGCCCTGCTCCTGCACAATCTGATCCGGATCGGGAGCGCCCTGATCCACGTCGTTCGCGAACGCAAGCGCCGATGTCATGGTGACTATCATGCATACCGCCAGCAGCCATGCCGTCCATTTTCTGATCATCCCGTGACCCTCCTTTTCTTTGTGTGTTTCTGCTGTTCTTCTTTTTTTCGCAAATAAAAAAAATAATTCTTCCATATTATACCACAATTACCGGTATCGTTCCATAAAACGCACCGCAATATCCAGTGCCTGTTCTGTCCGGAAGCCGGCCGAGCCATGTCCCTCCCCCTTCAGCACATACCGGGTGGTCTCTTCGCCCGCGGCCAGCAGCGCTTCATGCAGATGGAGGGTCTGGGACGGGGACACCCACAAATCCTGATCCCCGTGAAAATGCAGAAAGGGCGGCTCGTTTCCGTCCACGTAATGCACGGGGTTAGCCCTTTCCGCTTCCCCGGGATCGTCGGTCAGAGATTTGCCGCTGTATACGCCGTTAACGAACTGGCTGTCGGAGCTGTTGGGCTGATACTGGGCGGCGATGGCCGCCTCATCATAATCCGCCTTGGTGTTGACGATGTCGCAGAGACCGTAAAAATTGACCACGCAGGCGATGTCCGCAGGATCCCGGCAGGCGGTCAAGGCCGCCAGGTATCCGCCGCCGGAATTGCCGATGAGAAAGATCCGGTCCGTCTTCAGGCCATATTCCCCACCGTTCTCTTTCAGCCAGTTGATGGCCTGCCGCACATCAGCGGCCGCATCCATATATCTGCCCTGCCCCACCACATGGTATTCCATGACGGCCACCGCGAAACCGCGGCGAATCAGATACCGGTGCACGTTTTCATATTTATTCTCGATGCGGCAGCTGAGGAATCCCCCGCCGGGCACAAAGAGCACCACCGGCTTCTCCTCCGCTTTCGCGTCCCGCTTCAGGATCATGTGCAGATCCAGGGGTTTGCCCTTATCCCGGCCGTCGGTGTGTTCACTGCGGCTGTAGATGAGACTGGTTTCTTTCACCTTCAGATCCTTCCCGGCCCGGGCCGCCGGCTCCCGGCGGAAGTCCGCCACCGTGCTGGTGGAGGTGTCTGCCGGATGTTCGATGCGTTTTCCGGACACAAAAACTGTATCGTAACCGTTGTGAATCCGGCGGATATCCGCATCTCCAACCGCATTGGAACGCACCGGATCCGCGGCAGTCTGTCCGCCGTCCGCCGCGCTGCCGCTATTCTGCCCGGCATCCGGTTCTCCGCAGCCGGATGCAAAGGCAAGTCCGAGCATCAGCGCTATGAGAATTGTCCGCACCGTATTCTTCCGCATCGCATTACCTTTCCCCGCGCGGGGTTGCCTTTGTCCCCCGTGCCTAATCCAGTGCCTCCGTCCGGACGACGGACACGCGCTCCTCGTAGCAGGCAAACATGTCATCCAGTGATTTCGCATCCTGCTTCGCTGTGAACAGACTGACCAGCGGCACGATGATGAGCGAACCCACCATGGCGATCACGCCGGAGCGCACCGAAGAAGCGAAGAAGTATCCCGGCACGGATCCCCATGCAGTCACGTCGATGCCGGCAAAAGAGACGATCATCTGCATAATCATCAGGCCGCAGCCCCAGACAAAACAGGTGTAGCAGGCCGCCCGGCTCACGCCCTTCCAGTAGAGTCCATAAAGGAACGGGGC
>JAUNRL010000057.1:0-227 GCA_030535715.1 Bacillota bacterium | reverse complement strand
GCCGGCCAGCGCGCCCCAGGACACGCCCATCATCTGGGCGATGAAGATGAATTCCGGGTGGGCGTCCTTGACCACGGCGATCACCGCAGATACCAGGATGAAGAACAGGATGAAGATCCGCATGATCCGCACCTGTTTGAATTCGTTGAGCCTGTTGCCGCTGGCCGGCTGGATGACGTCCAGCGTAAGGGTAGAACTGGAGGTCAGTACCAGAGACGACAGCGTCG
>JAUNRL010000056.1 GCA_030535715.1 Bacillota bacterium | reverse complement strand
CCCGCTGCCGAAGACTCTCCTCCCGGCAGGAAGCCGAAAGAAAGAAACACCGCCGCAGCCAGCACGATGGCCACTGTTTTTTTCATCACCATATTTGTTTCCTCACATTCCCATAAACCAATATATAACTGCTGTGCAATCAGAGGTCTCTCTTCATCACCTCCGGAAAGCAGGTGACTCCATACTGATCGCAGGTCAGGCATTCAAAGAAGTCGGGCGCGTCCTCTCTCGCCACTTCCTTAAATCCTTCTTTTCGAAAGAATCCCGGAGCCCGGGCAACAAGGTACATTCTCGATGCCCCTCTCCGCGCCGCCTCCTCCATACCCAGTTTCAGCATGGCGCGGCCAAGTTCCTCATTCCGGTAGTCCGGATCGACGGCAATGCCGTCGCAGATATACTCTCCGTCCCGCTTCGCCAGAACGAATCCACCGATCAGCCGATCGCCGTCCGTCGCCCTCCAGCACCGGATCAGATCCGTTGGTGTCGGATCTTCCTTGGAAAACTCCAGCTCATTGGCCATGAAAAAGGGAACCAGTTCCTCATAATCACTTGTCGGGCGGACCTCAATCATCGTACCGCCACCCCGTTTCGGACACGAAAACATCCAGTCTCTTTTTCAGTACACTGAACTCCAGGGGAAGTTTCTCGCCCTGTTCACCGTCGATATCGGTCTCCAGATCCTCTGCGGATTCAATCCGCAGCTGATCCACCTGGAAGCAGAGCACATTCCTGTTCTCCGGATGCCTGCCGCTGACCACCTCAAACAGAAGCGGGCCGAACTCGACGATGGGCATCTTCCGAAAGGCAACCACATCCAGTTTCCCGTCGTTTATGGACGACTGAGGGGACAGCCTGCGGAACCCCCCGGCGGATTCTCCGTTCATCACCACCATAAAGTAAATCTGTTCTTCAAAGGTTTCCTCCGGCGTGATCAGTTTCACGTCGATGGGATGAATCTGAGGCAGTTCCGTCAGGGCTTTCAAATAGTAGGCCAGAGGTCCCAGCGCATTCTTCAGATTGGGATCCGTCTTCTGACTGACTCCCACCATGGTGCCCATGGCCGCCACGTTGATGAAGCAGCGGTTGTTCACCCTGCCCACATCCGCCTGAGTGGTTTTGCTTCCCAACGCAATGTCCATCTGGGAATACAGATCCGAAGGCAGTTCGAAGTAGTAGGCGAAATCATTGGCCGTTCCCGAAGGAAGCAGCCCCAACGGCAGATGTATGCCGTGTCTGACCATGGCATTGACGCACAGATTCGTGGTTCCGTCTCCGCCTGCCACAATAATCCGGTTGAATTCCTCCGGATTGATCTGACTCAGCACTTCATCAATGACCCGGCCCTTGGCCGCGCGTACCGGAATCAACTGCATACCGTGGTACTGGCATCGGTCAATAATGTGATCCAGATTGTTCCGGAACATACCGCTTCCCGAATAAGCATTGTAGTACAGGAGTACTTTATTCCGTTCTCGCTCCATCTCTGAATAACCTCCTGACTGCTCCGATCAGATACAGCGATCCCGCGAACAGAACCGCGTCATACTCCGGTTTTCGTTTCCTGGCGATGCGAACACACTCTTCCGGTGTCCGGGCTACAGCAATGGGCGCAATTCCCCGGCTTCGCAGTCTGTCCGCCAGGTCATCCGCATTCAGTTTTCTCGGATTATCCGGAGCGGCCGCAACGATCATTCCGGTGATCTGCGTCATCTGATTCAGCATAGCATCCACTTCTTTATCTCGCAGAATTCCCAGAATCAGAAGAATCCGCTCACCGGCGAACAGCCGGTTCATGGTCTCCTTCAGCGCTGCCGCGCCGGCCTCGTTATGGGCGCCGTCCAGAATGACCGCCGAACCGGTATCTTCTTCGCCGGTCCACCGACCTCTGCCGGCAACCACCTCGAAGCGGCCCGGCTGGACCGCCTGACGCAGTCCCTCATAAAGGGCAGCGCGCTCAATGCGAACGATTCGTTCCTTTCGCAGCACCTCAATAACCGCCAGCGCCGTCTTCAGGTTCTCCGCCTGGTGCTCGCCCACCAGGGATATTTCGATTTCACTGTAATCCGTCTCCCAGAGCATCATGCTGACCTGCTGGGACACGGGGGTTTCTCGGTCCACACGGGCGCGGATACGGGAAACATCAACCAGACGGCATCCCTCTACATAAGCTTTGCGGGCAATCACCGCCGCCGGTTCATGATCCTTCACATTCGTGATCACCGGTGCGCCGTCCTTGATGATCCCGGCCTTGTTCGCTGCAATCTCCTCCAGCGTATCTCCGAGCACATCCTTATGATCGAAGGAAATCGTGGTAATCGCGCAGGCAAGCGGATTGCGAATGATGTTGGTGGCATCGCCGATGCCGCCCAGACCCGTTTCCAGAACAACGAAATCCGGCTGCTTCGCAGCGAAGAATAAAAAGGCAATCGCCATCACGGCCTCAAATTCCGTAGGGGAAGCCAGGCCCTCATCGGTCATGGCCTTCATCTCCCCCAGAACCCGGCCGCCGTATTCTTCCAGTTCCTCATCGGTAATGTAACGGCCGCCGCACTGGATCCGTTCGTTGAACACCTCAATGTACGGTGAAATGTACAGGCCGACGGAGTATCCGCATCCCGCCAGTCCCTTCTCGATAAACCGGCAGACGGATCCTTTGCCGTTGGTTCCCGCGATGTGAATGCACTTCAGTTCATTCTGCGGGTCACCAAGGCGCCGCATCAGCTCCCGCAGCCTCTCCAGACCGAGAACAGCGCCGAACCGATCCAGGTCATGTATCCGTTCAATGATATCAGCCGCCAATTTTCTTCTCCACCAGAGCCAGTCTCTGGCTTACCTTGTCCAGCATCTCTGCGTACCGGACTTTCTTGGCTTTTTCCTCGTCCACGAGTTTTGCCGGCGCCTTGCTGAGAAATCCCTGATTGCTCAGCTTGCTGTCAACCCGGCGAACCTCCCCTTCCAGACGCTTCTTTTCCTTTTGCAAACGAGCCAGTTCCGCTTCATAATCCATCAGATCATCCAGCGGAACAAACACTTCCGCTCCGTCGACCACAGCGGACATGACCTCCTCCGGCATCTCCTCCTTATCGCCGATAAAAGTCAGATCCGTCAGATTGGCCAGGGTCCGGACATACCGTTCTCCGGCTCTGGCCACCGGCTCCCTCTCCTTATTGCACAGCACGATGGCCCGGAGTTTTCTGCCCGAAGGCGCTTCGGCCTCGGCGCGGATGTTCCGGATGCTGCGGATGATGGCCATCGCCATCTCCAGCCGTTTCACTTCCTCCGGATAGATCAGACTTTCGTCGTATACCGGCCACTGTGCCCGGATCAGATAACTGTCGGGATTGCCTTTTTCCTCCGTCTGTCCGGGAAGGAATCCCCAGATCTCCTCCGTAATGAAAGGCATGAAGGGATGCAGCAGCGTCAGCATATTCTTCAGGGCGCGGACCAGCACGTACTGGGCCGTCTTCCTGTCCTGTCCGTCATCGCCGTAGAGCCGCTCCTTGACGATCTCAATATACCAGTCGCAGTATTCGTTCCAGATCAGATCGTATACTCGCTGGCCGGCAAGAGCAAGGTCATACTTCTCCATGGTTTCGGTCACGTAGCGGATCGCGTCGTTGACCCGGGACAGAATCCACTTGTCCTCATCCTTCCACCGGGCGGGATCCGCTTCGCCCAGGCCCTCTTCATCCAGATTCATGAGCACGAACCGGGAAGCATTCCAAAGCTTGTTGGCAAAGTTCCGGGCGGCCTCCAGACGATCCTTCCTGAACCGCATGTCGTTGCCCGGCGTAATGCCCATGGTCAGCATGAACCGCAGGGCGTCAGCGCCGTACTGATCGATAACCTCCAGGGGATCGATACCGTTGCCCAGGGACTTGCTCATCTTGCGGCCCTGTTCATCCCGGACCAGACCGTGTACATATACATCGTGGAACGGCACTTCTCCCGTGGTTTCCAGCGCGGAAAATACCATCCGCACAACCCAGAAGAAAATGATGTCATATCCGGTCACGAGAACATCTGTGGGATAGAAGTACTTCAGATCCTCGGTCTCCTCCGGCCATCCCAGCGTCGAGAAGGGCCACAGGGCTGACGAGAACCAGGTATCCAGCACATCTTCGTCCTGCCGGATACGGCTGCTTCCGCACTTCGAGCATGCGGCGGGAGCCTCTTCGCTGACCATCAGCTCGCCGCAGTCCTCACAGTAGTACGCGGGAATGCGGTGTCCCCACCACAGCTGGCGGGAGATGCACCAGTCGCGGATCTCCTCCAGCCAGTGCAGATACACCTTTTCAAAGCGCTCCGGCACATGACGGAGCGTTCCGTTTTTCGCCGCTTCCATGGCCGGTTCGGCCAGCTTTTCCATGCTGACGAACCACTGATCCGAAAGCATGGGCTCCACCACAGTATGGCAGCGGTAGCATTCCCCGATGGGAATGACCATTTCCTCGGTCTTCATCAGATATCCCGCTTCTTCCAGGTCGCTGACCCAGGCTTTCCGGCATTCGTACCGATCCATGCCCTCATACTTTCCGGCCAGACTGTTCATTGTGGCATCCTCGTTGATGCAGCACAGGTTCTCCAGACCATGCCGCTGCCCGACCTGAAAGTCGTTTTCATCGTGAGCCGGCGTGATCTTCACGGCGCCGGTGCTCTTTTCCGGATCCGGATAAGGGTCGGCGATGATCGGAATTTCCCGCCCGACCAGAGGCAGGATCACGGTCTTTCCGACCATATCCCTGTATCGCTCATCCTCCGGGGAAACCGCGATGGCCACATCGCCAAACATGGTCTCCGGCCGGGATGTGGCGACGACGACACCTTCGCTGCCGTCCGCGCCCGGATACCGGAAATACCAGTAGTATCCGTTCTTGTCCTCATGTTCGACCTCCGCATCTGACAGGGAGGTTCCGCACTGGGGACACCAGTTGATCAGCCGGTTGCCCCGGTAGATCAGTCCCCTGTTGTACAACTGCACGAAGAAATGATTGACGGCTTTGCTGCAGCCCTCATCCATGGTAAACCGTTCCCGATCCCAGTCGCAGGAGTTGCCCAGTTTACGGCACTGCTTCGTAATCTTGCCGCCGAATTCCTTCTTCCACTGCCAGGCGCGCCGGAGAAATTCCTCACGCCCCAGTTCTTCCTTCTCCTTGCCTTCTTCCTCGCGGATCCGGTCCACTACCTTGACCTCTGTCGCGATGCTGGCGTGATCGCTGCCCGGAAGCCAGAGAGCGCTGTATCCCTGCAGCCGGTGGAAGCGCGTCAGCACATCCTGCAGCATCTGATCCAGGGCATGTCCCATATGGAGCTGCCCGGTGATGTTCGGGGGAGGCATGACAATGGTGAACGGCTTCTTCTCCGGATCCCGTTCCGCCCGGAAAGCGCCGCCGGACTCCCACATCTCATAGATCCGATCCTCAAAGTCTTTCGGATCATAGTTTTTTGCCATGTTCGTCTTCATATCATTCCTCTTCGGTCATCAGCATCGGTCATCTGCAGGCTCACGGCCGGCAGGGTTTATCGTCGGTCAATAGGCCCACGTGGTGTAACCCAGATGAATCCAACTGCCGTTACTGCGCAGTTTGCCCCACGTGCCGTTGATCTTGCTGATGTCGTGAACACCGGGCTGAACCACACCCACTTTATCGTATTTCTTTCCCGGACCCTTGCGCATGGGCAGATAGTCGATGGGTACCCGCACCTTGCACCCGCTGGTCACCGTGGTGTACTTCAGCATAATCCAACTGCCGTTATCCTTGATCTGTCCCCATCCGTCGCTGACCCTGGTGATCTTCACCTGATCTCCCTTGTGCAGGGCGCCCTTCTTCTTCCCGGCTGTGCCCGGGCCGCTCCGCCTGTTCAGCGCGCCGACGGATACCTTGACCTTGAAGAATCCGGCGGTCTGCGCCGCAGCGGTCGTAGCAGCAGGCGCAGAACTGACCTTCTTAAGGTACTTCATGCTCATCCATCCTCCGTCGGACGCCCTGCCCCAGCCGTCCTTCACTTCAACGATGGTGACTTCCCTGCCCTTCTTCACAGCGGTGACGACCTTATAATTCTTACCCGGTCCCTTTCTCTTGTTCAGGGTTGCCTTTGTCTTATACACACCCGCGCCGGCTGCAGTAGATGCGCTGCCCGCAGCAGAAGACGCCGCCCTCGTTGTTGTAATCTGCGGGACAGTCGGCTTGGTCGGCGCCTGAGTCGTCGGTTTGGTCGTCGGCGCCGCTGTCGTGATCGTCTGGGTATATTTCATGCTGATCCAGTTGCCGTCGGTGAGCCTGGCCCAATCGTCCTTCGTCTCGACAACCGTGACGGTCTTGCCTTTTTTGAGGACGCCCACGCTTTCATAACTCTTGGCCGGTCCCTTCCGGATATACAGATCGCCCGTCAGCTTAACCTGGAAGGATCCGCTCTTCCAGACCGCAAACAGAGTCACCGATTTGTCCGCCGTATAGGATCCGCCGGCGCTGTACTGAGGCACAGAGGCATTGGCTGTCTCTGCCCATCCCTGGAATGTGCAGCCGGATCTGGTCGGCACGCCCTTCTGCAGTGTCAGGGCCTGTCCCTGCTTTTTGGTCTGTCCCGCCGGCGCATTCTGTCCGCCGTTGGCATTGTAGGTGACCGCGTAGCCGGAGCTGCACCAGACCGGTGTCAGGTACAGCGGTCCCGGCACCTTGGTGTTCACCCTCAATTTGCCACCGATGCCAACTGTCGCCAGCGCATAATCCGACGGAATCGAAGAGAACAGATACCACTTTTCGGTGGCGCCGCCCGCCTTATCGCGGCAGAGGTAATACAGTTTCCCTTTGTCTTCACGATAGATGTTCCAGGTATTGTAGTCGTATCCCGGACGATTAAATTTATAGGAGGAGATCGTCAGATCCTTGCCGAAGGTTCCCACGACCGGAGCCACGAGGGTATCTTCGTTCTCCGTTTCCGTCAGGCCGTCCCGGTATTTCAGAAGATATTCGCCGTCCCTGACGGTGATGGCCGCCGTGGTCGGCTGAGTCGATG
>JAUNRL010000055.1 GCA_030535715.1 Bacillota bacterium | reverse complement strand
GCTGGTCTTGAAGATCTCCAGCTCACCGTGTTCCTCGTCGTAGTCCTTCAGCACTTCCTGCATCCAGCTGCGCAGATCCGCCCGGGTCATCACCGGGAATTTTGCCAGATCTTCCGCGCTGCGGAAATCGTCAGGCGTGCAGCCGCAGGCCTCGAACCGCTCCCGGTAGAAGGGAATGGTGTAGGCTTTTTTCATCACACGGTGTATCTTCCTGCCCTGACGCCGGCGCATCATCGCATGATCCTCCGGCACCCGCCGGTCCAGGCGGGCCAGATAAGCCAGAGTCATCAGGTTTTTCCATTCATTCTGAAAGAATTTTGCCACGACAGTCTCTCTCTTTTCAGGCGTTTCAGCCGCAGAATCCGCCCCTGGGGCGGTTTTTTCCATCATACCATATCCTGTGGTCAGACGCAACGAAATTGGCGGTCTGCCCCCTGCTGTAGCGCAGCGAAGCCGCCGGCCGCTCCGCCGGTTCGGGCCCGCGGGATTATCGCACGCCCCTTGCCGAAACAGCTGGTTTTCCTTATAATAATCACATGGATATTCTACGAAACAACACACGGCAAAACGCTGTCCGGCTGCTCTGCCTCTTTGCGGTCATCGCCATGATCGTCACCGGTCTGACCGTGTATAAGGCGAACTGGCCGGCGCTTCTTCTGTTCCTCGGCTTCGCCCTGATCTACATCCAGTTCCCGGGCCAGCTGATGCTGAAACTGGCCGGCTTCCGCGCCGCGCATCTGTCCACGCTGCTGGCGGCCGGCTTCTTCGCCGGCTGGGCATGGGTCACCCTGCAGTATTTCCTGACGGAGCTGATCCGAACCAATCTGGTGCTGTACGCCGCAGGGCCGGTCTGCACGGCGGTTTACCTGCTGATCGTATTCCGCAGCCGGAGGCAGGAGGGGGCCTTCCCCTTCCGGTTCCGCTTCAGCCGGCTGTCCGTCGCCTTCTGTCTGTTCGTCACTCTGGGATTCCTCTACGCCATGCTGGAAACCCAGTATCTTTACCTTTCCCCGGAAGTCGACGAGTTCATTTCCATGAACCCGGACAAGGGCTTCCACATCGGACTGATCAATTCCCTGTCCCACGGTTATCCTCTGGAATGCCCGTGGTTCTCCGGACTTTACTTCAACTACCATGTGTTTACCGAACTGCTGTATTCCGTTCCCGTGCGGCTGTTCGGGCTTACGGCGGATGTGGCGCTCCTGACCTGCGGACCCTTCATGACCGTCTATGCCATCGGCGTCTCCATGTACGCCCTGTTCCGGGAAATGTGCTCCCGGGCCCGGCGCGCCGGTCTCTACTGTCTGACCGTGCTGCTGTCGAACATCTTCATCGCCAGAGGCATTGATGTTTCTCTGGCCTTCCTGTTCCTCTTCCGCAACGAGAACACGGCCGGCTACGGCGTCAGCTGCACGCTGGTTCTGGTCATTCTGATCCGGGAGTGGTACAGGGCGTTTTCCGCGGAAAGCGCCTCCTCCCAGCGCCTCCTTCTCCTGGTGATCGCCATGCTGATGCTGGTCACCGGCATCAAGGGGCCCTTTGGCATCGTGATTCTGGGCGCCTGCTGGGGAACCTTCGCTCTGGGCCTGATCCTGCGGAAGGTGAAGTTCTGTGCAGTTCTTCCCATCACCCTGATGACCGCGGGCTTCCTGCTGGTCTATATGACGGTTCTGGGTTCCAAGGGACAGGGGACCACCGGCCAGTCACTGTTTGCTCTGGCCACCATCATCAACATCACCTTCTACAAGAGTTCGCTGGTTGCCCTGATGAAATCCATCGGGCTGCCGCTGATCTTCCGCTACGCCGTTCTGCTGACTGTCTTCACGGTCTTCCTGCTGACGGTCTTTTTCGTCCCCTTTGTGATCGGATACATCCGCGAGCTGGCTCTTGTTCTGACGGGGAAGAAGGAATTCGACTTTTCCCGCGTTCTCGTGTACGCAGCCTCTCTTCTCGGTTTCCTCGCTCTGATGGTGCTCAACTACCACGGCCACAGCCAGGTATACTTCGGCTTTGTCACCGTTTTCTTCGCTCCGCTGATCGCCTTCTGGTTCTTTGAGGATATGGAAGAGAACCGGGGCCTCCTGATGAATCTGATCCGCGGACTCTTCATCGCAACACTGATCCTGACCTCCGTCGGACTGTTCGCGCACATGGGCAGCCTGTTCTCCTCCGCCAGAGACGCCTCGGATCCCGCGGCCGATGCCAGCCGCTACAAATCCCTGAGCCACGACGAATACGAAGCCATGCGCTGGATCGACAGCCACACACCGAAGGACGCGCTGCTGGCCACAGACCGCTACTACAGCCTTCCCCCTGAGGAATACGACTGCACGGACCGCTGGCACAACCGGTTCTTCCTCTACTCCGACTATTCCAACCGGATCTGCTATCTGGCGGGATGCGGATATAATCTGCCCGCTTCCGAGGTGAACCGCCTGAAGGAACGGATCGAACTGAACGACCGGCTGTATGATCGGACAAATGCGAAACGCGGCGATCTTGCCCGGAACCTGGGCATCGATTACGTTGTGGTTTCCCGTGACTTCACCAATGCGGGGGATCTGTCCAGCGATGACTATCACCTCTGTTTCTCCAACGATGATGTTGACGTATATGAGATACGATAGTAAACTGTCTGCAGGGTAATGGTTGCCGGGGAATCCGGATCGGAGGGACAGAATAATGAAACACACAGCAGAAAACAACACCCGCAGATTACTCATCGCATTCCTGCTCATGGTCTGCGTCGCTTTTGCTTTCGGCCTGACGGGCTGCGGATCGGAGGACGAGCTGTCCGATGACGACATCGATTACATGCTGAATGAGGGCGCTGATCAGCCGACCACCGTGGACAAAAAGAAAGCTTCTGAGGCACGGGAACTGAACAAGAATATCAAGAACTTTATCGGGACCTGGGAGGCAACCTCTGAGGAAGCCAGGAATCTCTACGGTCATCTGCGGATCACCATCAATGATGACGGTACCTTCGATGCCGATGTAACCGACGAGAAATTCTCCGGCACCTGGACGAAGATTGACGGGGGCATCTCCTACACCAGCGAACTGATGAACGGGAAGATCTATTACGGCGATACCTGCCGCATGATCATCGAGGACTCCGATGTCCGCGTCACCATGAGAAAGGTGGAGTAAGTCTTACCGTCCGCGTTCAGCGCCGATCACCGAAGAGAATGCCAATCACCCTCTCGCTGGCATGGCCGTCATCGAGGGGGTTATATTTTTCGTTGAAACGGTCATACTTCTCTTTCCAGGGTTCGATGGACGCGACGCGGATCTCGCGACAAAGATCATCCTCCGTGGTCACGATAGGTCCCGGAAGCTCGTCCAGGCTCAGGTAGAAGCCGCGGATATCACCGGCGTAGTCCTCCTTGTCGTACATGTAGAAGATCATGGGCCGACGCAGATTGGCGTAGTCGAAGAACACACTGGAGTAGTCCGTAATCAGAATGTCCGCGATGGTGTACAGCGGAGAAATATCGTCCAGTCCGCTCACGTTGCGGACGAAATCCTCATACCGGCTGAAGTCGAAGCTGTTCGCCACAAAGTAGTGTACGCGGAACAGCATGACATATTCATCGCCGAACTCTCTCTGCAGCCGATCCATATCCAGATGCAGATCATAGACGTATCCGCCTCCGTCGTGCCTGTTGTCCCGGAAGGTGGGCGCATAGAGAATGACCTTCTTCCCCTCGGGAATATTCAGCTGTGCCCGGGTGGCCGCCACCTCCTCTTCGGTGTAGTTATACAGCAGATCGTTGCGGGGGTAGCCCGTCTCGATGATAATGTCTTCCTTTCCCAGTTTTTTCAGATCAAAGGCGCTGGTGAACTTCTCCGTCGCAAAAGGTGACGGCGAGAGAAAGTAATCATATCGAACGGCATCCAGATCGTTCCGCATGCGGATCTCCTGAATGGAATTGATGGCGTTGCCGTGCTCCGCTTCGATGTCACACCGCAGTTTCTTCAGCGGCGTGCCGTGCCAGGTCTGCAGGAAGATCTGTCCCTCCCTCTTGGTGATGCCGTAATCCAGATTGGAATTGGTGATGACGTATTTCGCGGAAGCGACCAGGTCATAGTAATTCCTGTCGCCCCGGTCCGCCGTTTCCACGCCGGCAAGCTGGGAAAAGCGATTCTTTTTCTCCGGATCCATCAGCACCCAGACGTAACGGAATCCGTCAAAGCGGGGATCCGCCAGCATCCGCTCGTAGATTGCCCGGGGATTGTCGCCGTACTGACGGCCCATGAACGTCTCGAAGAGCACCAGATGATCGTCTATCTTCACTCTTCCGGCGCTTCGCCGATAGCGGAACCGCTTCTCCGCTACGTGAACCCTGCGCACCTTCATGCGCAGGCTGCTGTGGTTCATCAGAAACCGCCTAAAGTGCTTCTTCAGCCATTCCATAGATATATTCTCCCAGCCTCTCCGTGCAGTTATTCGTATCGATTTCTACGTACTTATCCCGAAACGCCTGCAGCCCCTCCCGGTCATAGGGCCGCCGGAGCAGTTCCGCAAGCTGCCCGCCGGTCAGCGCCGTTGCCTGAGGGATCTGAACCCGGGGATCGATGTTCAGTCCGGTTTTTTCCCCGTATTCTTCAATGTCATAGACGTAGAAGTAGACCGGCTTGCCGGTCAGGGCCGCCTCCACACCCAGCGCCGAATAATCCGTAATAATCCGGTCGCACTCCGCCAGCCAGTCATAGGTGGAATACCGTCGCTCGATGATCACCCGCAGGGGCGAATCCGGTTCCTGCACGAAAGCGGAGGTATCCTCATCCAGAGGATGGAGGCAGACCACCAGGACAAAGCGATCCGGATCAATGACCGAGAGCAGATTTCCCGGCCGGACACTGTCGTTGCGGCGGAATGTCGGTGCGTAAAGCAGAACCTCCTTATCCGCAGGAATCCCGTACTCCTCCCGCAGGCTTACGGTTTTCTTTTCCGGATTCAGAATCCGGTCGATCCGGGGAAGCCCCAGGGGCAGAAGCTGCTCCTGACGGGCACGAAACGCCTCACAGAACAGTTTCCCCGTCTCACTTCCCGGACAGAGAATGTGATCGTAGTTGCGGTGCATACGCATGATCTCCGCAATCTCCGATGTCCTTCCCGATACGCGGCCGACCGTCTGGTAGCCGAACTTCTTGACCGCCGTCAGCGCGTGCCACATCTGGACGATTTCCGTCTCCCGCCGGTGATCAAGGACGCAGGCCGCAATGCAGTATCCGTCCAGAACCACGACCGGGGAATTACTCATATTCCACATCTGCCGAAGCATATGAAATACATATCCCAGCTTGCCGCGCCCCTCCAGCATGTGGCACATCACCTTCAGCTCCATATCCGGATGGTTTTGGCGCAGATAATCAGCAAGCAGAGCGATGTCCATCGAAGGCTCATCACTCTGCCTGGAAATAATGGTCGTCTTTTTTCGTATCGGCCGCCGCTTCATTGGCGCGTAGATCCCGCGCAGCACAGCCAGAGACGTGTTCAGTATGAACCGCGATCCCTTATTCATGCCTATGCCTCATACCGGGCGATCGCCTCATCGATATCGCCGTCAAAGACCAGCTTGCCCTTCTGCATCACGATGCCCCGTTCGCAGAACTTCCGCGCCGTTCCCGTAGAATGGGTGACAAACAGAAGCGTCACGCCATCGTCGTCGATAATCTGCCTGACCTTCTCCAGACACTTCTGCCGGAAGGCCTTGTCGCCCACGCTCAGCGCCTCGTCCACGATCAGAATCTCCGGTCGGATGTTCACGTTAACGGCAAATCCCAGCCGCGCCTTCATCCCGCTGGAATAGGAGCGGACCGGCTGATCGATGTATTCGTCAACTTCCGCAAAGGCAATGATGTCCTCTTCCCGTTCCGCGATCTCCTTATCGTGCAGTCCGCAGAGCTGTCCTTTCAGGTAGATATTTTCCCGGCCGGTCAGTTCCGGGTCAAATCCGGAGGTCAGCTCCAGCAGCGCGCTGACCCTTCCCCGGACAATAATCTCACCGGAGGTGGGGAAAGTCACGCCGGTGATCATCTTGAGGATAGTCGACTTGCCGGCGCCGTTCTTTCCGAAGAGGGCAACCGCCTCTCCCCTTTTCACATCAAAACTGACGTGATTAACCGCGATCTTTTCCCTGTACGGAATCTTCGAGGAAAAAATCGCCATAAACCGTCTTTTGTCGTTCTTATAGAGTTTGTATCGCTTGACGACGTCGTTGAATTCGACGACTCTGCCTTCCTTTGCCATAATACGTCCCTCGTTTACAGCACATCCGGAATCTCACGGATCAGCTTCCGGTAACTCCATACGGCCATCAGAATCATGATCACGAGCAGTCCGAGGAAAATGACCAGCTGAAGCGGTTCCTCCCAGAACCACCGGTGATAGATAAAGCAGTTGCGGTATCCGGTCGCCAGATAGGTCACCGGGTTAAAATACAGCACCTTCTGGAGCCAGGGAATATCGATGCTGTTCACATCCCACATGATGCCGGACAGCCAGAATATCGCCGTGCTGACGGATTTGACCAGATTGATGAAGTCCTTGCTCATGGCGCCCAGCATGGAGGAGAAAAGCCCCCACGCCGTCCAGAAGACAAACATCAGAGACATGTAGAAGAAGACCTGCAGCCAGCAGATCACCGGGAAGCGACCCGTAACCACGAAAATGAGTGCCACGATGCTCATCAGACACAGATGAATGACCAGCTTGGATATGGAGATAAAGGTCGGGATGGTGGACACCGGAAACTTCATCTTCGTGACCAGGTACCGGTATTTCCGGATGGCGCTGGCGCCCTGATTCAGCATATCGCTCATATAGAACCAGGCCATGAAGCCGGGAATCATCCAGAGGGCGAAGGGAAATCCGTTCACATCGCCGCCGCAGCGCAGACCGCAGGTAAAGGCAAACCAGAACACGGATATGGTAATGATGGGCTTAACCAGCGCCCATGCCCAGCCCAGAGCCGCGCCGCTGTAGGTGTTGCCTTCCTCGTCAGCGTAGGTGGCTGCGGG
>JAUNRL010000054.1:2918-7057 GCA_030535715.1 Bacillota bacterium | reverse complement strand
GCCAGAACCGCGGATTACCTCTTTCATCCCAGCAAAGAAAAGTCCTATAACAGGGATGGCAAACCCTATCGGTTCAGGGGCGTGGATGAGTTTGAAGATGAGGGCGGCTGGTATACCATGGTCAACATGAAGGACGTCTGGTCTATCGACATGGTGGGACGGACATCCTCGGAGCGTATGGGCTATGCCACGCAGAAGCCGGAGAAGCTGGTGGAACGGATCGTGCGGGCCTGCAGTGACCCCGGGGATCTTTGTGCCGATTTTTTTGCGGGTACCGGTACTCTGGGCGCGGTCTGCAGCCGGCTGGGCCGACCATGGATCATGTGCGACGAGGGTCAGGTGGCTGTGGCGGATCAGATTCTGCGGATGACTGCCAGGGAAGGCGATTTTACGGTGGAGAGGCCGGAGGACGGGCAGGGGATGATGGCGGAGGCGGACCGGAAGGAAGATGGGGTGCCGCGGCGCGCCCGGCCGGAGGCAAAGGTCAGCCGGGAGGAGAACCGCCTGTACCTTTCGGGATACCGGCCTGATCTGGCTCTGGTCTGGGAGAAGGACCGGAAAACGGTGTTTCGGTACATGGAGGATGACGAACTGTGTCTGATGCGCTTCTGGAGCGTTGATGAGGCGTCGGATGGGGCAAAGGGAACCCATGAGGCAACGAAACTTCTTTCCGGCGGAGACATCTGCACGCTGTCGGAAGGGAAAACCGAAGGAATCAGCATTGTGGGCTATGACGTCTTCGGAGGACGTTTCCAATGGAGGGGATAAACCATGAGAATACGAATCAACAGGCGGGAGAGGCAGAAAGAAAGCAGCTGGTCCGGCGGCAAAACACTTGAACTGGGCATCTTCCCCGAAACCGCGTCTTATCTGGATCGGGATTTTGTCTGGCGGCTGAGCACGGCGGATTCGGACCGGGAAGCGTCTTCCTTTTCCCGACTGCCGGGTTATGAACGGATCCTGATGGTTCTGGAAGGGGACGTAGTGCTGGCCCACGGTGAGGAAGGTTCGGTTCACCTGGGCGTCCTGGAACAGAATCGTTTTGACGGCGGAATCAAGACCCGATGTTTCGGCAGGCTGATCAAAGACTATAATCTGATCATGGCTCGGGGATGCGAGGGGAGCCTGCGCGTGGCGGAGGTTGCCGCCGAAGCGGAAAAGGTGACGACCGATGCGCCGCTGTCCGATTACCGCTCCTTTGGCGTCTATGTCCTGGAGGGATATACGGTGATGAGCTGCGGGGAGCGCAGCGAAATGCTGCGCCCCGGAGAGCAGGGGATCGTCGATCTGGAGCCGGGTGAAGAGGAACTCCTGTCCATTATGGGCGAAGGACGGTGTGTCCTGGCGGAAGTTGCCTTTGCGGTGGAAGAAGAGGCCGCCGCGGGATCCCGGGATGGAAAGGAGGCTGCGGAGGGCGCTGGAGAAAGCGCCTTTCATGACGCGGCCGGCGGATCCTTCTTCGCCGGATACGGAACCTGCATGCGTCTGATCCTGCGCAGCAATAAGTGGTTCCGGGTTATGCGCCGGGAAGGCGGTGACACCGTCTATTACGACAAGTCGATGACTGCCGCCCTGCGGATTCTGGAGCGCCGGTACATCACCACCATTATCTGGGCCATCGGGGTGACCCTCTGCTTTATTCCCCTGGTTTTTGAACGAAGCCCTATCGTTTGTTTCATCGCGGCGGCGCTGTTTTCGGTTGTTCACATTTTCCTGATCGCGCCGCGGATTTACTGGCATTATCTGCCCCATCCCATCGCTGACCACATGAAGCCGGTGGAGGAGATGAACGCCTTCGAGCGGCTTTATCATGAGGAGACCATCGTGGAGAATCCCGAACTGGACCGTCTCATGCGCAGGTACAAGTCCGATGATGAACACTATTTCGCTGACGGGGATTCCATTCTGTTCCGGCTGGTGAGAAAAGACAAATGAGAAGGAAACTGATTTCGACGATCGCTTTCGGCCTTGAGGCTGTTCCAACCTCTGGCTGTGCTGCGCCGACCGGATCCTGCTGAAGGCGAGCATCCCGGGAAGTACTCAGCGGCAGAGACTGTTAAGAAACAGGGGGAGGATCTGCCGGGAATACTGGTACAGCGAATAGTTGCCGCTGGACAGGCACCAGTCGTACATCATGCCCCGTTCGAACATGGCGTAGGCCCGCATCAGGTCGTTGACGCTCAGGTCATTCCGGAAGACGCCTTTCTGATGGCCCTCTATGGCAATTTGCCGCAGCAGCCGGTAGTAAGTCCGGTCGGGCTCCAGAAGGTGCTTTTCCCCTTTGGTCATCAGCTGATTGGAGAAGAGCTGGGACAACAGGGTGACGGAAACGGTGTTTTCGATCATCAGGAACAGCTCCTGATTGATCAGGGTCAGTTTCTTCAGCGGATCCAGATCCGGATCCATTTTCCCCTGCAGTTCCTCGTATTTTTCGTCAAAAAGATAGGAGAGAGAACCCATCAGAGCGTCCTTGGATTTGAAATAATGGTAAAAGGATCCCTTCGAAGTATGGGATGCTTCCACGATGTCATCAATCGTCGTGTTGTCGTAGCCGTACTGGTAAAACAGTTTCCAGGCGGCGGAGACGATGCGGCTTTTTGTCTGGTTTCGACTGTTTTTTTTCATGGGGAACCTCGATTCTTTTTTTCGTCATAGAGTTCATTCTATAATCAGTCTACTGTAGAATCGTTGAAAAATCAACTATTATATTTATATATATGATATTCATTACAGGTATTCGTTCATAATCAGGTCGATATTTTATCCGGTTCTGCATAGTGTTACACTGTGTGCGATGCCGGAACTGGTCCGGCACTTGGAATTTCAACTTATACACAGGAGATATGAACGGATTATGATGGAAATTATTGTTTTTATTCTGTACTTTGTCATTCTGTTTTTTGTGGCTCTGTTGTTTTTCTTCAACGGCAGCAATCAGAACGAGAAAGATTTCTTCCTGGGCGGACGGACGATGGGTCCCTGGGTTGCGGCCATGTCCGCCCAGGCTTCGGATATGTCAGCCTGGCTGCTCATGGGTTTGCCGGGATCTATTCTGGCCTTCGGCTTCGGACAGATCTGGATCGGCGTCGGCCTGGCACTGGGTACGGCGGCCAACTGGATCTTCTGCGCCAGACGGCTGCGGAGATTCTCCAAGGCCTCGGGCGATGCGATCACCGTGCCACAGTATCTGACACGCCGCTTCGCCACAGAGCATAAGGCGCTGCAGGTCATCTGCGCGGTCATCTTCCTGATCGCCTTTACGATCTACGTTTCATCGGCTTTTGTCGCGGGAACATCGGTGTTTACCATGCTCTTCTCCGGCATCAGCGAGCGGGCGGCCATGAGCATCTTCGCCCTGATCATCATCGGCTACACTTTTCTGGGCGGCTTTCGCGCCGTCTGCTGGACGGATTTCTTCCAGGGGATTCTGATGCTGCTGGCCCTGCTGGCCATTCCCATCATCGTAGCCGCGACCTGCAATCTGGACACGTCGTTGCTTTCGGGCACCTATGAATACACCGATGCGGCCAGTGGGGAGACGGTTCTCTGCGACTTCGGCTCCGGATTCTTCAGCGCCAGCTGGCAGGAGATCATCACCGGCCTGGGCTGGGGCCTCGGCTATTTCGGCATGCCCCATATCATCGTCCGGTTCATGTCCATCGAAAAGCCGTCCATGGTAAAGAAATCCTCGGTGATCGCCATCGTCTGGGTCGTCCTGTCCATCGGCACGGCCTGCCTTATGGCCTACCAGGCCAGAATGATCGTTGGTGAAGAACTGCTGACCGTCGGCGCCCAGAGGACCGTGTTCATTGTTATGGCGCGGAAGTTCTTCCCGCCGCTGATTTCAGGATTTCTGCTGGCAGCCATCATGGCGGCTTCTGTCTCCACGGCGGACTCCCAGCTGTTGGTGGCATCCAGTTCCTTCACCGCGGATATGTACAAGCCCATCTTCCGCAAGGATGCGGGCGAGAAGGAAGTGCTTTGGGTCGGCCGGATTATGGTCATTATCATCGCCATCATCGCCTACATGATCGCCTCATCCAAGGGCGCGGGTGCCCAAGCCATCATGAATCTGGTGGAAAACGCCTGGGGTGTCTTCGGCGCGGCTTTCGGCCCGACGATTTTCCTGTCTCTGTTCT
>JAUNRL010000054.1:0-2908 GCA_030535715.1 Bacillota bacterium | reverse complement strand
CCGGTGTTGTGGTCGGTGCGGCTGTGGATATCTTCTGGCTCCTGTCTTGCAGCTCCACGGGAATCTATGAAATTATTCCTGGGTTTATCTGCGGCGGACTGGCGGGGATTATCGCGGCAAAGGCAACTCCGGCTCCGTCCAAAGCGGTAACAGATATTTATGACCACGCGACAGATATGTCTGTCGACGACTGATGAGCGGGAAGCGGACACACAGACGAATCATCACAGCTTTTCCGACTGTTGTCCTGCTTGCGCTGGCCCTGTTCTGTGCAGGATACGGCTGCCCGACAGAAAAAACGGCAGTGCGTGAAGCACTGCCGAAACAAATCTGTGCAAACCATATTTGCTTAAAGCTGTCCCTTTGCGACGATTCTGTCGATCAGTTCGGCACAGACGGCCAGATCATTCATTATCGTTCTCACAAAGCTTAACATAGTACCCCTCTTTTCTTTATGCTGTATTGAAGTGTTTGGTTTACGGTCATATTATATGGTTTAATTTGCGCCGAGTCAAGGCAGACCACCATACTAATTTGCGGTATTTGGCCCGGTAAACCCTTTTGAATCGTCTGAAAATTGCAAAAGCAACGCCGATTCTGCTGAAGCCGGAATTGCCTTTGCGGAAGCGAAACCCCTTGCCATAACAGCCATCCGGCCGATTCAGGAAGAATATGAAAGGGTCGGCCGGATCGGGAAATTATGTTGCGATGCCATGGCCAATATGGTGATCATCGCGGATTCGGATATTGGACGGCATGGGAGAAATAGTGTATAGTTTACGAAGACAGGCACACGCGGAAAAGCGTGGCAAGGAAGGAGAAGAGCGCGGGATCCGTCCGCGGCGTATGTCCGGCCGCAGGCAGAAGCGGATCCCGCAGCGAGAAGAGTGAGATGAACGAAGTCTATTTACAAGAGCTTCTGGAGCAGGTGAGCCGGGGAGAGACGGCTGCCGGGGACGCGCTGGAGGAACTGAAGGAACTGCCCTATAAGGATCTGGGCTTTGCCAATGTGGATCATCACCGGGCCATCCGGACGGGATTTCCTGAGGTGATTTTCAGTCAGGGCAAAAAACCGGAGCAGATTCGGGACATTTTCCGGGAATTGATGGGAAGGGGACGGACCATCATGGCTACCCGGTCGACGCCCCGTGATTACGCCGTTGTCAGGGAAGTCATTCCCGAAGCGGTGTATTACGACACCGCGAGGATCATTGCGGTGCAGGCAGAAGAGAATGAAGCCCGGGAACCCATCGGCTCCGTCACCGTGGTCAGCGCCGGTACGGCGGATATTCCTGTGGCGGAAGAGGCGGCGGTGACCGCGGAACTGCTCGGCAATGAGGTAAACCGCATCTACGATGTGGGCGTGGCCGGCATCCACCGGCTGTTGGACCGGCTGGGAGAAATCCGTGAGGCAGATGTGCTGATCTGCGTAGCCGGCATGGAAGGGGCACTGGCCAGCGTGCTGGGCGGACTGGTGGACGCTCCGGTGATCGCCGTACCGACCAGTATGGGATACGGCGCCAATCTGGGCGGACTGTCCGCGCTGCTGTCCATGCTCAACAGCTGCGCTAACGGGGTTTCGGTGGTCAACATCGACAACGGATTCGGTGGCGCCTATTTCGCTTCGGTGATCAACCGGAAGGGGAAATAACAGATTCCTTTTGTCACGAGACGCTATATATGGTATACTGTCTCTGGTTCTGTGACCGATAAGGAAGGAGTACATCCATGGAGCCAAAGTATAAGCGGATTCTGCTGAAACTCAGTGGAGAGGCAATGGCCGGCGAACAGCATTTCGGCATCAACAATCCGATGGTAAAAAAGGTGGCCACGCAGGTCGGGGAGGTGCATGACGCCGGCATTGAGATCGCCATCGTCGTGGGTGGCGGCAATTTCTGGCGTGGCCGGACCAGCGAGAATATGGATCGGACCACGGCCGACTACATCGGCATGCTGGCCACGGTAATGAATGCCATGGCCCTGCAGGATGCCCTGGAAGGACTGGGTGTGCCGACCAGAGTGCAGACGGCTATCGAAATGCGCGAAGTGGCGGAACCCTATGTTCGCCGAAAGGCAATCCGGCATCTGGAAAAAGGCAGGGTTGTCATCTTCGGCGCCGGCACAGGAAGTCCGTTCTTCTCCACGGATACCACAGCTGCGCTGCGGGCCGCAGAGATCAACGCGGAAGTTATTATGCTGGCCAAGAAAATTGACGCTGTCTACTCCGACGATCCCGAGAAGAATCCGAATGCGGTGCGCTACGATGCCCTGACCCATACCCAGGTTCTCGAACAGGATCTGAAGGTGATGGATGCGACAGCGGCAGCCCTGTGCAGGGACAACGATATCGCCATCCACGTCTTTGCTCTGGCGGAAGACGGTAATGTAATGAAGGCGGTGTGCGGAGAGAAAATCGGCACCATCGTCAGAGGCAGATAAAGTCGGAGAAGAAGTCCCATACAGAATCGGAGGTAAGATCATGAGTGAATTTGATATGGATCTGCTGCAGGAAAAGATCGGAAAGAGCGAGTCTCTGCTGAGGGAAGACCTGGCGACCGTCAGAGCGGGAAGAGCCAACGCGGCCCTGGTGGACAAGGTGACCGTCGATTATTACGGTACGCCGACGCCACTGAAGGCCCTGTCCAACATTTCTGTTCCGGAGCCCAGGACGTTGCTGATTACGCCCTTTGACCCGAAGAGCATTGCCCAGATTGAGAAGGGCATCAATATCGCCGACATCGGCATCACTCCCGTCAACGACGGCAAGGTTATCCGACTCCAGATTCCTCAGGTTACGGAGGAACGCAGAAAAGAATTGACCAGGACAGTCAGAAAAATGGGAGAAGATACGAAGGTTGCCGTGATGAATCTGCGCCGGTACGCCAATGACAAGGTGAAGAAGCTGGAA
>JAUNRL010000053.1 GCA_030535715.1 Bacillota bacterium | reverse complement strand
CATCCGTTTCGGTACCAGCATCAACGATACGGCGAACCGGATTCTCGGCTTTGTCTTCGATCAGATGAAGGAGGTCATGAATATCGAGCCCAAGCAGGTGCTGGTGGTCAACACCGGAACCGCCTCAAAGGATATCGCTCCGCGGCATATGGAATTCTACCGGACGGCGGCGCAGGCGGCGGATCGGGAATCCGCGGACGGGGAGACGGCGGCGCAGCCGGCGAACGGGAGCAGGGGAAACGTATTCCAGTCTGAAGCACAGCCCGCGGCGCAGCAGTTGCTGCCGGAGCAGGGCACGCCGGAACAGAAGCCTGATCCCGGGGAGACGCCGCAGTCATGATGCTGCAGGATCCGGTAACCGTACTGAAGGGGGTTGGCCCGAAAAAAGCCGAGGCGCTGGCCCGCCTGCATATCGAAACCCTGGAGGACTTCATTTACCTTTTCCCCCGGGACTACCAGGACCGCCGAATCCTGACCGCAATCGGCGAAATGGAAGAAAATTCCACTGCCGCCATCATCGGCCGGGTGGAGCGCGTCGTGCAGAACGATTACCAGAGAGGAAGGAAGCAGGCCCTGCGGCTGTACGTCAGCGACGGCAGCGGGGGAACGCAGATCCTCTTTTTTCATGCCCGCTATCTGATGAAGTACTTCGAGACCGGGAGGGAATACGCCTTCTTCGGCCGCATCACCCGGGGGCGGACCGGCCTGCAGATGGTCCACCCGGATTTCTGCCGGGCGGAGGAATGGGAAATGGGAATTTTCCCCGTCTACCCCCTGACGAAGGGACTGACCCAGAAGGAAATCCGCGCCTGGCAGCGCGCGGTCTCCCCTCTGATCAGCGATAAGGAGGATTACCTCAGCGATGACTTCAAAACCCGCAACAGGCTGGTCGCGCTCCCCGATGCCATCCGCACCATGCACAATCCCGGGGACCGCCGGTCCTTCCAGCTGGCCCGCTACCGGCTGATCTTTGACGAGCTGTTCCTGCTGCAGATCGGTCTGGCCGCGGTGCGCTCCAGAACGGGAAGCCGGGACGGGATTGCCTTTTCCCCCGGGACGGAGGAAGAGGAGTACATCCGCGCCCTGGAGTTTCCCCTGACCAAAGCCCAGCGCCGCGCCGTGAACGAGATCATGGCGGATCTGGAAGGACCGCAGGTGATGAACCGGCTGGTGCAGGGCGACGTGGGTTCCGGCAAGACCGCCGTGGCCGAGATCGCCCTGTTCAAAGCGGTAAAAAGCGGATATCAGGCGGTCATGATGGCGCCTACGGAAATCCTCGCGCGCCAGCACTACGAGCGCTTCCGGACCTGCTTCGCTTCGAAAAACATCGAAGTCGGCTTTCTCTCCAGCGGCCAGAAGGCGGCTGAATGCCGCCGGATCCGGGAGGCTCTGCGCGACGGAATCATACAGATCCTGGTGGGCACCCACGCGATCATCCAGCCGGACGTAGAATTCCGCCGCCTGGGCCTGGTGATCACCGACGAGCAGCACCGCTTCGGCGTGGACCAGCGGATCCGGCTGCGGGAAAAAGGGGAGAACCCCAACGTGCTGGTCATGACCGCCACGCCCATTCCGCGGACCCTGGCCGCCGTTGTCTACGGCGACCTGGACGTGTCCGTCATCGACGAAATGCCGCCGGGCCGAAAGCCCGTACAGACCTGCGCCCTCACCGCGAAGGACCGGGAGAAATGCTATACCTTCGTGGAACAGGAGCTGGCCGCCGGCCATCAGGCCTACGTGGTCACGCCCCTCATCGACGAATCGGAGACGCTGGACGTCCGTTCGGCTCAGGAGGTGGCCGATGAACTGGCTGAGCGCTTCGACGGCGCCCACGGCCATGGCCGGTACACCGCCGCGCTGCTCCACGGCGCCATGAAGCAGGAGGAAAAGGATCGGATCATGGAAGACTTCGCCGCGGGCCGCATCGATCTGCTGGTGGCCACGGTGGTCATCGAGGTGGGCATCAATGTTCCGAGCGCCACCGTCATGGTCATCGAAAATGCCGAACGCTTCGGTCTGGCTCAGATGCATCAGCTGCGGGGCAGAGTCGGAAGAGGCGGGGATCAGGCATGGTGTTTTCTGATTTCCGGATCGGAGACGGAGACTTCCCGCGCCCGTTGCGCCATCATGCAGGAATCGTCGGACGGCTTTTGTATCGCCGAGGAGGATCTGAAGCTGCGGGGCCCGGGGGACCTGTTCGGCACCCGCCAGCACGGCCTGCCCATGCTGATGATGGCGGATCTGATCCGCCATGCGGACATCCTGAAGCACGCCGGGGAGGAGGCAAAGGCGATCCTCGCCGAGGATCCGGATTTGAACGAAGAGGAGCACCGCCCGCTGCGGGAAAAGGTGGAGGATCTGTTCGGCGAAGGCTTCACGCTGGAACTGTAACACTGCACCGGCCGCACCCGGCCGGCCAGCACACCCGCGCTGCTGCGCACCCAGCCGGCCAGCCCGCGCCACCGCGCATCCGAAGGAGACAAGGACATGAGAATTATCGCAGGAGAATACCGGGGACGCAGACTGCTCGCCCCCGAAGGAAAGGACATCCGGCCAACCACGGACAAAACGAGGGAGGCCCTCTTCAGCATACTGATGAATGAGATTCCGGATGCCCGGGTGCTGGATCTCTTCGCTGGAACCGGCGCGCTGGGCATCGAAGCCTTAAGCCGGGGCGCCGCGGGCTGTACCTTCATCGATCAGTCCCGCGCCGCCGTCCGCTTGATCCGCGAAAACCTCGCTGCCTGCGGACCGGAAGCTGAACGCCGTGCCTGTGTATGCGCCAGCGATTTCCGCCGGGTGCTCGCCGGCCTGGACGAGCCCTTCGATATCATTCTCATGGATCCGCCATACGGGCAGCGGCTCTGGCGGCCGGCCATGGAAATCATTGCCGAGAACCGCCTTCTCACCCCCGGCGGCGTCCTCGTCTGCGAGCATCGCAGGGAGGAGGAGCTGCCCGGCGAAATTGTCGGATTCGTCCGGCAAAAAGAGCGCCGCTACGGAATCAGCAAACTATCAATATATCGTTGCTATGCACCCGATGATATGATAATATAGGCTATGGATTGTGGGAGGATCATGCACCAGATGAAGACGAAGGCACTGTATACCGGGTCCTTTGATCCGCTGACCGAGGGACATATGAACATTATTACGAGAGCCGCCAGGCTCTACGATGATCTCACCGTTGGCATCATCGCCAATCCTTCCAAAAAAGCGCTGTTTCCCATCAAGGAGCGGGAGGAGATGATCCGCGAAGTGGTGGCCCGTCTGGGCAACGTCCGAGTGGATCATTTTTCCGGTCTTCTGGCGGACTATGTCAATGAAGGCGGCTTCGACGTGGTCGTCCGCGGTCTGCGCACCGCGACGGATTTCGGCTACGAAATCCAGATGGCTCACATGAACAACTGCCTTTTCAACTCCAACGTGGAAACGGTGTTTCTGATGACGGATCCCCGGTATTCTTTCATCAGTTCCAGCGTGATCAAGGAGGTTCACGCCCTGGGCGGAAGCATTGAGGGCTTTGTGCCGGAAGAGATCCTGCGCCGGATGGATGCGGCGCTGAACGAATAACACAGCATAACGAATGTGGTGAACGGAGGATAACATGAGGGTTTTAGAATTACTGGAAGAAATCGAAGAAATTGTGGATACTGCGGCGGGATTTCCGCTGACGGGCAAGATCATGGTGGACTCGCAGGAGCTTTTGGAAATCGTCCGGGAAATCCGGGCGGAGCTGCCGGATGAGATCCAGCAGGCCCAGTGGATCAAGAACGAGCGGGAGCGGATCATCAACGAGGCCAAGACCCAGTATGAGGCGGTCATCTCCGACGCGCAGAAACAGGCCGATGCCCTCGTGGAGAACAACGACATCACCACCCGTTCCAAGATGCGCGCCGACGAGCTGATGAAGGTCACTGAGAATACGGCCCGCCAGCTTAAGATCGGCACCTACGATTATCTGGACGGCATCCTCTACAGCTTCCAGGGCAAGATGAGCCAGCTCTCCGAACTCTACTTCAGCGACATGTTCGCCAATCTGGAGAAGGCCTTCAAGGACATCAATGAAGCCCTCGAGGCTAACCGGGAAGAACTCAAGGACATGGCCTATCGCGCCCAGATGGACGAATCTCCCGAGTTCAAATCCGACGAGGCTCCTGAACCGGCTCCCGAAACCACGGAAGTCGGCGACGATGACAAAGTGGACTGGGCCGCCAATTAAGGTGCAAAGGCAGCACGGCCAGGGCAGCCTATCGGGGTGCCCCGGCCGTGTTTTTTTAACGGATGGAATGAGATGAGCGAAAGGATCCTCGGCATCACAGCTGAATACGACCCCTTCCACAACGGCCACCGCTACCATCTGAACTGCGCCCGTGAAGCAGCCCGGCCCGAGGGGGTAGTCTGCGTCATGAGCGGAGACTTTACCCAGCGGGGAGAGCCGGCAATCGCAGATAAGTGGCGGAGGGCCCGCATTGCATTGCACCAGGGCGTGGATCTGGTGCTGGAACTGCCGTTTCTTTGTGCCTGCAACCGGGCGGATCGCTTTGCTGCAGGCGCCGTGGACATTCTGGCCGGGGCAGGGGTGAGCCATATCGCCTTTGGCTGTGAAACGGAGCATCCGGAGCGGCTTGCGGAATTGGCGAGGCTTCAGCTGTCTTGTGGATCCCGGTGGGAAGCCCGGATTCGGGAGGAGATGAAGGGCGGTCTGTCCCGGGCTAAAGCGGCCCAGATCGCAGGCGACGCACTCTTCGGGGAGGATTTGAACCGGCTGAGTCTTGAACCGAATAATATCCTGGCGCTGGAATACCTGAAGCGGATCCGCTTCTGGGAAGAGAGGGGACGGCGCATCGAAGCTGTGCCCATTCTTCGATATGGCGCCGGGCATAAGGAGGCGGACGTCCGTTGCGACCCGGCTGACGGCCATCCTTTCGCCGTGTCAATGGTGGCAGGCACAGCCGGCAGTGAACCGCGTGTTGCCGGAGATTCTGCGCCCGGTGTCGATTCATGCTTCGCCGGTGGATCCGTCCTGCGTCGGATGCTCTGCTGCGGTGAAGACATCCGCCCATTCGTCCCCGGGGAGACCGCGGAAACCCTGAATTGGCTCGATCAGGAGTCCGCCCGCAGGGAAATGCTCCGCCAGCTGCAGGGCATCGTCCTGCGCAGCACACCCGAGGAACTGGAAAATATTTACTGCGTCGGTGAAGGCCTGGAGAACCGGCTGCATCGCGAAATCCGCGAAGCAGAATCCTATGACGGTCTGCTCGACCGAATGACCTCGAAACGCTACACCGCCTCGGCCATCCGGCGGATCCTGACCTACATTCTGATGGGCCTGCCCGGCGGCCGGGCCGACGCCATCCTGAGTGGACGTTCCGACGGCCCCACCGGCACCCGTTACGGCCGTCTCCTGGCGGCAAACGAAGCCGGCCGGCGCATCCTGGGCTCAGCCCCGTCGATGCCTGTCATCGCCAACATCAATCGAACGCAGAACCTGCCGTCCCTTATCCGGGACAGCCTGTCTCTGGACATCCGGGCGGCTGACCTGTACCATCTGCTCCGGGGCGAATCCATAACCGAAAACGACGATCGGAGGAAGCAGCCATGGGTGGAATGATCCGCAGTCTCGTTGACGAAAAACTGCTCCGGTTCATCATCGTGGGCGTCATCAATACTCTGATGGGTATGGCCATCATGTTCGGCCTCTACAACCTGGCCGGCTGCTCCTACTGGGTATCCAGCGCGGCCAACTACACGCTCACCAGCATCCTGAGCTACGTTCTGAACAAAAGGTTCACCTTCCGCCACGGCGGGGACGTGGCCGGAAGCGCACTGCGCTTTGCCATCAACATCGCCGTCTGCTACTTCCTGGCCTACGGCATCGCCAAACCGCTGACCTGTTGGATCTTCAGCGGCAGCACCCCGAAGATCCAGTGCAACATCGCCATGTTTGTGGGCATGGTGTTCTTCACCGGATTCAACTATCTGGGACAGAGATTATTCGCCTTTTCATCGAAACCAAAGGAGGAAAAATGAGTACGATTCTTCTTACCGGCGGCGCCGGGTTCATCGGATCCCACACGGCCGTCGTCCTTATGGACGCCGGCTTCGACGTCGTTATCGCCGACAACCTGTACAACAGCGAAGGTGTGGTGGTTGACCGTCTGCAGCAGATCACCGGCAAACGCCCGGCATTCTACGAGATCGACGTGATTGATGCCGATCAGCTTGCCCGCATCTTTGAGGAACAGGACATCGACGGTGTAATCCACTTCGCCGGCTACAAGGCGGTGGGCGAGTCCGTGGAAAAGCCTCTGGCCTACTACCGCAACAATCTGGACACGACCCTGACCCTCACAGAGATCATGGTGAAGTACGGCGTGAACCGCCTGGTCTTCAGCTCCTCTGCCACGGTCTACGGGGAGGAGAATCCCTGCCCGCTGACGGAAACCATGCCCAAGGGCTCCTGCTCCAACCCCTACGGCTGGACCAAGTCCATGATTGAACAGATTCTCACGGATGCCGCAAAGGCAATCCCATCTCTGTCCGTCGTCCTGCTCCGTTATTTCAATCCCATCGGCGCCCACCCCTCGGGACTCATCGGAGAGGATCCTCAGGGCATCCCCAACAATCTGATGCCTTTCATCACCCAGGTCGCCGTAGGCAAGCGACCCCAGCTGACCATCTTCGGTGATGACTACGATACCCCGGACGGAACCTGCCGTCGGGACTATATCCACGTTATGGACCTGGCCGAGGGCCACGTCAAAGCGCTTGAATACGCCCGGGAACATACCGGCGCCGAAGTCTTCAATCTTGGCACAGGCGCCCCCTGCAGCGTCCTGGAAGTGGTTCATGCCTTTGAGGAGGCCAGCGGCGTTCCCGTTCCCCATGTGATCGGAGAGCGCAGGGCAGGGGATCTGGCCGACGTCTGGGCCGACGCCGGCAAAGCCGCCGAAATCTTGAACTGGCGTACCAGCCGCACCCTGGCGGATATGTGCCGTGACTCCTGGAACTGGCAGAGTAGCAATCCCACCGGCTACCGCTCTCAGCCCTGATTCGACCGGCACCGGCGTCCAGCCACACCCCGGCGGCTGTCGCACAAGGTCATATACCCATCGGTTTCCGCAGCCTGCCATACCCACG
>JAUNRL010000216.1 GCA_030535715.1 Bacillota bacterium | reverse complement strand
TACCAGATGACGCCGAAGGAAATCGTCAGCGAGCTGGATAAATACATCATCGGCCAGGACGATGCCAAAAAATCCGTGGCCATCGCCCTGCGGAACCGCTATCGCAGAAGTCTTCTGTCGGAGGAGATGCGTGAGGAGATCACACCGAAGAATATTCTCATGATGGGTCCCACCGGATGCGGAAAGACCGAGATCGCCCGGCGTCTGGCCAGGCTTATGGACGCTCCTTTCGTCAAGGTGGAAGCGACGAAGTTTACCGAGGTCGGCTATGTGGGCCGGGATGTGGATTCCATGGTTCGGGATCTGATGGAGGCATCCATCCGCATCACCAAGCAGGCCATGCTGGAAGAAAAGTACTCCATCGCCGATGAACTGGCAGAGGAGAGAATCATCGAAGCCATCATCCCCGGAAAGGGACGGCGCAGTTCCGGGCAGAACAGCCGCGGACCTTTTGATTTTCTGCTGGGCAACGGCGGTTATGTCAGCCAGAAGGAACAGTATGAGCAGCAGCAGGCTGCGGCAAAAGACGAGGAAGAGCACGATACGGAACTGGCCCGCGAGCAGGTGCGGCAACAGCTGCGGGAGAGACTCCTGGAAGAGCAGTACATCGAAATCCAGGTGACCGACACCCCGAAGACCAATCAGCTGGATATGGGTAACGAGGGGATGAGCATTGCCATCGGCAACATCTTCGGTGACATGGCGCCCAAAAAGAAAAAAACCAAGAAGGTGAAGGTCAGGGATGCCCGGAAAATTCTCCGTGAGGAGGAAGCGCAGAATCTGATCGACATGGATCAGGTGACCGATGACGCGCTGACCAACGCGGAGCAGAACGGCATCATCTTCATTGATGAGATTGACAAGATCGCCTCCGGTTCCGGATATCGCAGCGGCGCGGATGTCTCCCGTGAGGGCGTACAGCGGGATATTCTGCCTATTGTGGAGGGCAGCGTCATCAATACGAAGCACGGCCCGGTGAAGACTGATCACATCCTGTTCATCGGCGCCGGCGCATTTCATACGGCTAAACCAACGGATCTGATTCCGGAACTGCAAGGTCGCTTCCCCATCCGGGTTGAACTGGAGAATCTGGACAAGGAAACATTCGTCAAGATCCTCACCATCCCGGAGAACGCTCTTCTGAAGCAGCACAAGGCTCTGCTGGAGACCGAGGGGATCAGAATCGAGTTTACCGATGAAGCGGTGGATGAAATCGCGGAAATGGCCTTCCTGATGAATGAGCAGACGGAAAACATCGGCGCCCGGCGGCTGCACACCATTCTGGAGCGCCTGCTGGAGGACATCTCCTTTAACATTCCGGACATGGAGACGGAGAAGGTGGTCATCGACCGGGCCTACGTGAAGGAGATCTTCGAGGAGAAAATTCATCCGGAGGATATCGATCGGTTCATTCTGTAACAGAGAATCAGTTGAACGGAGAGCGGTTGCCTTTGCAGCGGCTTTCTTTTATTTCCTGCAAAAACACAGGTCTTTATTCACTTTTTGGTTGTTTTCAAACGACTATTTTGTTATGATTTTGTCAAATAATTCAAAAACCCGTGAAACCACATTGTTTTATTTATACTAAAGGATTATTATATACATAAATCGGAATAGATATGACTAGAGAGGTGAGGCAATGAGTG
>JAUNRL010000052.1 GCA_030535715.1 Bacillota bacterium | reverse complement strand
AGTGGGGATGATCGCCATCGCGGGGAAAGCGCGGGCGCAGCGGCCGGGAATTCCGCCGCCGGGGACAGAACCGTGCCGGCGAAAAAAAACCGCGCCCGCTCGGAGAAGCAGCCGACCAAACGGCAGCTGCGTAAAAACCGGGAGCGTGCCAGAAAACGCGACCGCAGGCGCAGGATCGAAGCAGAAACGGAGAAATAAGCATGTTCATCACCTTTGAGGGAGGCGACGGATCGGGCAAGTCCACTCAGATCACGAAACTGCAGAATACGCTGCGGAAGAAGGGTTACGATGTCCTGCTGACCCGGGAACCGGGCGGCACGCTCATCAGCGAGAAGATCCGCCAGCTCATCCTCGATAAGAACAACCGGGAAATGATGCCGGTCGCCGAAGCGCTGCTCTATGCGGCGGCCCGGGCCCAGCTGGTGAGCCAGGTGATCCGGCCCGCCCTTGAGGAGGGCAGAATCGTCATCTGCGACCGCTTTCTGGACTCCAGCATCGCCTATCAGGGGTTCGGGCGCCAGCTGGGCGATGCGGTGAACGTCATCAACGGCTTCGCCATCGACGGGTGCATGCCGGATCTGACCATCTTCCTGAAACTGGATCCGGAAGCGGGACGGGGGCGAATCGGCAGCCGGGAGAAGGACCGGATCGAGATGGAACCGGACGCCTTCCATCGGCGGGTGGCCGAAGGCTACCGGTGGCTGGAGGAACACTATCCCGAGCGGATTCTGGCCGTGGATGCCTCCGGAAGCATTGAGAAAATTGCCGCGACGATTGAGAAGGCGGTTATGGAGCGGATCCATGCGCTTTGATCTGGACCCGCGAAACGACCGGCTGATCCGGCGGCTGGAAAAGGCAATCCATACCGGAAAAATTTCCCACGCCTACCTGATTGAGGGCGGGGAACAGATTGATAAGGAAGCGTTCGCGCACGCTTTCGCCAAGGGGATCCTCTGCCCGAAGGCACTGGGCGAAAACTGCGGGCAATGCTCCATCTGCGGCAAGATCGACCATGACAATATGGAGGACCTTGTGACGGTGCGCAGGAAGTCAAAGACCAATCTGCCCATCGCCTTCATTCGCCAGATGCAGGCCGGACTGAACATCCAGCCCGTAGGACAGCGGCATATCGTTATCATCGCTGACGGGGATCTCATGAATGAGGCTGCCCAGAATTGCCTGCTGAAGACACTCGAGGAACCGCCGGGAGAATCCGTATTGATGATTTTATCCCAGAATATGGAAACTCACCTGCCTACGAGTCGGTCCCGATGCGTGAAACTTCACCTGGAGGGGAGCGGCGTCGCGGCGGACAGCGATACCTGGAAGCTGGCGCAGGAGCTCTTAACCCTGCTGGATGAAGGCGCTCCCTATTACCGCCTCAAGAAGGCGACGGAGGAGGCGGGCAGCGACCGGGACAGCCTGATGGCGCTGCTGGATGTGATGGAGGAACTGTACCGGGAGAGGTTTTCCGCGAGAAGCAGCAGCGGCGTGCCCCTTCCGGTCGGGGATATGGAGCGGGCCGTGTACGCCATGGAGGATGTCCGCCGCAAACTGGATCAGGGGATGACGCCCCGGTATCTCATCAAAAATATGGTATTGAACATCGGAGGATAAACAAATGTGTAAAGTTGTTGGCGTGAAATTTAAGGATGCGGGCAAAGTCTACCACTTCGGCACCGGGGATCTGACCCTGGAGCAGGGCGATCACGTGATTGTAGAAACCGCTAGGGGCATGGAATTCGGAACCATCGCCGCCGGGGAAACCATCATCGAGAAAGGTAAGCTGGCGTCGCCTTTGAAAAACATCATCCGCAAGGCCACCGACGCGGATGTGGAGAAACACATCCGCAACCTGGAGAAGCGGGACGATGCCATGCGCCTGTGTCAGGAAAAAATCAATGCCCACGGGCTGGAAATGAAACTGATCGACGCGGAATACACCTTCGATAACAATAAGATCGTCTTTTATTTCACCGCCGACGGACGGATAGATTTTCGTGAACTGGTCAAGGATCTGGCTACCGTATTCCGTATGCGGATTGAGCTGCGGCAGATCGGCGTGCGGGATGAGGCGAAGATGCTGGGTGGTGTGGGCAACTGCGGCAGGGGACTGTGTTGCCATACCTGGATGACGGACTTTGAGCCCGTGTCCATCAAGATGGCCAAGGTGCAGAACCTTTCCCTGAATCCGACGAAGATCTCCGGTATCTGCGGCCGTCTCATGTGCTGCCTCAAGTTCGAGAACGAAGTTTACGCCAAACTGAAGAAGGGCATGCCCAATGCGGGCGAGCGGGTGAAGACCCCTGACGGGACGGCTGTGGTTGTGGACACCAACATCCTGGAATCCACCGTGCGCACCCGTCTGATCCTGGAGGAAGCCTCTGCGGAAAACGACAACGAGGAGAAACTCAGCACCGAATTCTACCTCTACGACAAGGAGGAAGTCCGCCGTCTGCCCAGGAAAACCGGTAAACAGGGTAAAGGCAAGTCCGGCAAAGGCTCATCCAACACCAGTAAAAGGTGAAAAAATCCCCAATCTTCCCAAACACCACAACATACGGGATCACAACTGGAAATCAATGTAAAATTGTAACATTTTTCTCAAAATCATGGAAAAAAATGAGAGAAATGTTATTTTGCTTGTTGAAAATATTTCCATATTATGTGATAATATAGTAAATTTTGCAGGAGGTGGATGAATGAACATAACGATTGACATAAAATTGTTTTTTGTAATTCTCGTATTGGTCGCGCTGATCGTTCTGATCATCTACGCGATTCTGATGCTCCGCAAACTGCTGGTAACACTGGAACACACCAATAAGATCCTGGAGGACGTTGAGGTGATTTCCGAGATTGCTGCTTCCCGCAGTAAGGATATCGACGGGATCATTGATGATGCATCCGGGGTGATGTCGGAGATTTCCAGTGCGGTAGCCGGCAATGGCAATATTGTGT
Source organism: Bacillota bacterium (assembly GCA_030535715.1). Lineage (GTDB taxonomy): Bacteria > Bacillota > Clostridia > Peptostreptococcales > Anaerovoracaceae > Lentihominibacter. The sequence goes on along the minus strand of JAUNRL010000052.1, from coordinate 4,212 downwards.
CCGCCGTGTCCAGCGCGGTCAAGACCGCGGCGTCGATCCGCGGCCTCTTTGCGCAGAATGAGGAAAAGGCCGCCGCTTGGAGCGAGCGCGGGTACGCCAGGAAGAGGCGAGGCCGTAAGGACTGATACGGCAGGATCCCGAACCGGGGAATCGCCCGGAAGCATAAGCAAACACTCTGGAAGCAGAAAAGCAGGAACGTCGCAAAGCAGTAGGTAAGCGCATTCGCAGTGCGCTTTTTCCACCGTGAGGTGGAGGTTGGGTAGTCTTTATGTTGGAAAAGATGAAAGGAGTCATCGATGAAGGCAACAGGTATTGTAAGAAAGGTTGATGAACTGGGAAGAATCGTACTCCCGATTGAGCTGAGAAGGACATTGAACATTGAGATCAGGGATCCGCTGGAAATCTATGTGGACGGCGAGTCGATTATGCTCAAGAAGTATCAACCTGCCTGCATTTTCTGCGGAAGTTCTGATGATATTCAGAAGATCCACGGAAAGAATGTCTGCGCGAAGTGCATAAAGGAGCTGCAGAAGCTTTAAAGAGGATACATTTTGGCTAAGTTTCTTGTACAGAAGAGCGGTCCGCTGACGGGAGAGGTGACGATCAGCGGATCAAAGAACGCGGTTCTGCCGATTCTGGCGGCAACCCTGCTTTCCGAGGAAGAGTGCATCATCAAGGATGTGCCCGCCCTGCGGGATGTGGATGTCATGTGTCGTCTTCTGGAGAGCCTGGGCGCAAGGGTGGAAACGGACACGGCGGAGCGCCGGGTAGCGGTGAACGCGTCGGGTGAACTGTGCAGCGAGGCGCCCTATGATCTGGTGAAGATGATGAGGGCATCCATTCTGGCACTCGGCGCGCTGCTGATCCGGCAGGGTCACGCGGTAATCCATCTGCCGGGAGGATGCGCCATCGGTGAGCGGCCCATCGAGCTGCACCTGAAGGGGCTGCGCGCCCTGGGAGCAATCATTGATGAGGAACTGCTCTCCCACGGGATCGTCGACGCGAGGGCGGAGAAGCTGACGGGCAATGACATCTATCTGGATTTTCCCAGCGTCGGCGCCACGGAGGTCATCATCATGGCCGCTTCGCTGGCGGAGGGAACCACGATACTGGAGAACGCCGCCCAGGAGCCGGAGATCGTCGATCTGGCCAATTTCCTGAACAAGATGGGCGCCAGGATCAAGGGCGCCGGGACCGACACCATCAAGATCGAAGGTGTCCGGGAGTTCAAGGGAGTGATTCATCACGTGATTCCCGACCGGATCGAGGCCGGAACCTTCATGGTGGCGGCGGCCATTACCGGCGGCAACGTGCTGATCCGAAACATGGTGCCCAATCACCTGAAGGCGGTGATCGCCAAGCTGAGGGAATGCGGCGTCCAGATCACCATGGCCGATGACGGGGTACGGGTCTGTGCGGAAAAGCAACCCGTCGTGTCGACGGATATCAAGACACTGCCTTATCCCGGATTCCCCACGGATATGCAGTCGCCCTTCATGGCTCTGCTGACCGTCGCCAGGGGTCCGAGCGTGGTTATCGAAACCGTGTTCGAGAATCGGTTCATGCATGTGGGCGAGTTCAACCGGATGGGCGCCAACATCAAGACCGACGGCAAGGCCGCCATCATCCCCGGCAGCAAGTCCCTGCAGGGGGCCCAGGTGGTCGCAACCGACCTGCGGGCCGGCGCGGCGGTGGTGCTGGCCGGGCTGGTGGCCGAGGGCACCACGGAAGTGTCCCAGATCTACCATATCGACCGGGGATATGAAAACTTTGTGGATAAGCTGCGCGCGCTGGGCGCCAACATCATGCGTATCGACGATTGAAGAAACGAAAAAGCCGGCCTGCAGGCCGGCTGAATCAACGAAAACTATTCCGGAACGTCCTCTCCGCTCATGAAGGCGAGGATGTTTTTGATTGCCTTGTTCCGGTGATTCTTGTTGACCCGGTAATAGATCATGTCCAGATTTTCGCCCCGGGCGCCCAGAATATCGGCTTCGGAGCGGGCCAGCAGCACCGGCATGGTGTCTTTTTCCGCGTCCACCGCCCGGAAGAAGAAGTCGGCCAGGTGCCCCTCGGGATCCGAGGCCCAGATCACCGCGGGATCGGATTCCCTGTAGCTTACATCACAGAGGCCGGAAATCACCTGATTGGTACCGGACAAGGTCTGCAGGGCCTCCTCGGTCTTGGAACGCATCCGCACGTTCAGGGAAACGGTGCCGCCGTTTGTGGAGATACCGCTGATGTAGGAAACCGTCATGATTTCGCCTGTCTCCTCATTCTGCTCGTTGATGCCGGTCTGCAGGGTGTACATGAGGCTGACGATGTTGTCTGCGGCCTTCTGCTTCAGAACCTTCTCCGGCAGTTCCACGGGATTCATGGTATAGGTGAACAGAGGCTCATCGCTCTGGGGCTCGTCACCGTTCTTTTGCTTCTTTTCCTTGTCCTTGTACTTCTTCTCGACATTTTCGAAGGAGGAGTCAAACTTCTTGGTGAAGGCCTCCACATTGTTCTCGTCGATGACGACTATCGCTTTGGCGCTGTGGGGCAGGAAGCCCTCTTCGGTCTCGCTGGTAAAGGAGGCGATTTCAAAGAGCCGGCCCGAACTCTTGGCCGAAGCCAGCAGGTTACCGATGGTCTCCACGGGATTGGGATTGCTGTTTTCTTTGTCGAAAGCGAAAGGATCGGCGTGCTGAGGGATGGTCATGGCGATTTCAAAGGCCTCCGTGTACTCCGGCTCGGCCTTTGACGCCTTGCAGGTCATATGACCTGTGGCGGCGACGGCGCCGGAGGTGTAGACCATGGCGGAATCATCCGTTTCCAGATGGATGAGGTGATTTTTCTTCAGACTCTTCTTTTTGACCGTGGCCGCGCCGCCGAAGAGGTCTTCCTCATCGTCTTCGGTAACCATGAGGCTGATCCGGCCATGTTCGATGGGTCCCAGCAGACAGGCCATGGACAGGGACAGCAGATCGATGTCCTTTCGGATGTGCTTCGGATCCACATGACACTGCAGGGTGGTCTTCGGCGCATCCTTGAAGCCCTCGGTGGCCGGATTTCGGATAATCATGTAGTGTTCCTTCTCGGAGGTCACCTCCAGACCCGCGTTGACGGCCCATATCTTCAGGACGCCGGAAACCTCCTCGAAAGAAGAGGCGTTTTCCAGAAAGGCCGCGCTCAGTTCCATATCGCTGGTCTTCATCGCCGACTGCAGCTCCTTGTATCGGTCGATCTCGCCGGGTCCGCATCCCGCCAGAATCATGGTAAACACAAGGATCAGAGCGGCTGACAACGCTAAAAGCTGCTTTTTCATCTATATTTCTCCCTTGTGGACAGGTTGAATTCCTACTATAATATAACCAGACTTATGATACCACAGAATCGAAAAGACAGGGGAAAAACATGGAGCGGATATCGGAAAACAGGAATTTTCTGATCAGAGAAACCAGATTCAGGGACTATGATTGGTTTGCCCGGTGGGAGACCGATCCCGAGGTGACCGAATTCCTGTCCTTTGACGAGGACCGGACCTATGAAGATGTGGTCAATGAGGCGATCATGTTCAAAGGAAATGACACCATCATGGATCTGGTCGTGGAGGATAAGAAGAAGGAAAAACCCATCGGCCGGATCATCATCACCCATATCGACCGTCACTCCGATTCTCTGGACATCACCAAATTCTACATCGGCAGCGGAGAGTACCGGGGCAGGGGCATCGGCGGGGAGATCATGAGGATGCTTCTGGAATACCTGTTCACCTTCATGCACATGGAGCGGGTCTCTCTGGATTACTATGCCGGCAACAAACGGGCCATGACCCTGTACGAGAAACTGGGATTCTCCAAGGAGGGGGTTGCCCGGCACGCTACGAAGAAGGACGGACGGTACTACGATCTGCACCTGATGTCCATGTTGCGGACCGAGTTTTTCGCTAAATAGCAGGGATTCCCAGCTGTTTACATAATAGAAAGTATGAAAACCTGATGCCTGTGTCAGGTTTTTTTCTTTTTCTTATTGACGGGGTGAACATTTTGTGTATAATTGACTTTGCGCGCAAGAAACACCACTACATATAGCCCCGCGCTTCAGGGCGCGTCAGGAAATAAATGGGAGGAGAAGAGACATGGAAGGCATCAAACAGATTATCAAACGGGACGGACGAACGGTGGAATTCGACAGTTTCAAGATTTCGGACGCTATCTATAAAGCCGC
>JAUNRL010000215.1 GCA_030535715.1 Bacillota bacterium | reverse complement strand
GGATCGATGTCCGCGCCCATGACGGCTGCATTCATGCCGCTCATCTGTGCGATGATCTCCGGATCCTGCACCGCGACCATGATGGTCGCCTGCTCTCCCATGCCGCTGGGTGCATATTCACCGGCGTTCAGTATGATGTTCAGCTGATCATCGTTGATCTGCTCCTGACGATATGACCGGATGCTTCTGCGGTCACGAATGTTACGAATTACTTCATTCATTGGATAATCCTCCTTTGGTGGTTTTCATTTAATATACCACGGGGTTCAGCATCTGCGTTATTCTGATTGCAGATCACTGTTATGTGGATTATACGCCCAGAATCTCTCTTGCTTCTTCTGGTGTCGCGGGCTCCTTGCCCATCTCTTTCGCGATGCGGACGACTCTGGCGATAAACTGCTCGTTGGATTCAGCCAACACGCCCTTGTTGTAGTACACGTTGTCTTCCAGGCCGACACGGACGTTGCCGCCCATGGCGATACCGGACAGCAGGATCTCATTGGCGCCTCTGCCGATGCCGAAGGTGCTCCATGTGCAGTCTTCCGGCAGATGGTTCACCAGGTAGACCAGATTCTCCGTGGTGGCTTCCATGCCGCCGGGAGCGCCCAGGCAAAGCTGGAAGTGGGCCGGTCCCTGGATGATGCCCTTCTTCAGATAGTACTTAGCTGTGTTCAGCATACCCATGTCGAAAACTTCGATCTCCGGCTTCACGCCGACTTCCTGCATGACCTGCCCGCACTTCTCCAGGAAGCCCGGCTCGTTCATGAATACGACGGTGTGCAGCCAGTTCATGGTGCCGGCATCAAAGGATGCCATTTCCGGCTTCAACTCTTTGAACGGCTTGATCCGCTCGTCCCAGGAGAAACCCTGTCCACCGGAGGAGGTCAGGTTGATGATGCCCGGGAACTTCTGGTCACGCAGCTTGGTGACGATCTCTTCGAACCGGTCAAACCGCATGCTGGCCGTATCGTCCTCGTTCCTGACATGAATGTGGACACAGGCCGCGCCTGCCTCATAGCACTTCCATGCGGAATCGACGATCTCAACCGGCTGTGTGGGCAGTGCCGGGTTGTCTTTCTTGGTGGTGACAGCGCCGGTCAGCGCTGCCGAAATGATAATTTTTTCTTTATGATTTGATCTTCTGCTATCAAACATGTCTGTTCCTTTCTCTTGCCAGCCTTTGCATATGCCGGCTGATCCCTGGTTACTGCACCTCGACCAGCACCGCAACGCCCATGCCGCCGCCGGCACACAGTGTCGCAATACCGTATTTCTGGTTCCTTCTCTTCAGTTCGTGGACCAGAGTGACCACCAGTCTCGCGCCGGTAGCGCCGACCGGATGTCCGATGGAGATGCCGCCGCCGTTGACGTTCAGCTTGTCGATGTCAATGCCCAGATCTCTCTGACATGCCAGGCACTGTGCCGCGAAGGCTTCGTTCATCTCCCACAGATCGATGTCATCGACCGTGAGGCCGGCTTTCTCCAGAACCTTTCTGGATGCGCCGATGGGGCCGAGTCCCATGTAGTCGGGATCCAGGCCGACTGCGCCGACGGACAGAACGCGTGCGATGATGGGAACACCCAGTTCCTTCGCCTTATCCTCATCCATCAGGATCACGCCGGAAGCAGCGTCGTTCATACCGGAGGAGTTT
>JAUNRL010000051.1 GCA_030535715.1 Bacillota bacterium | reverse complement strand
CCGAAGCCATTGAGAAGATTGCCCGCGACGATACGCTTCTGGTCATGCCCAGGAGCTGCCTGAATGCCTGGTCGGAATCGGGTCTGATTTCCACCCAGATGGTACAGATGGATCCGGGTCAGTCACTGGATATCTTCGGGCTGCTGATCGAGACCATTCCCGCTTATAATCTCCGCAGACCGTTTCACACGAGACGGCATGAATGGGTGGGATACGTTGTCACGCTGGATCATCGCCGGATTTATGTGGCCGGGGATACCGATCTGACGGAGGAAGCAAAGGAAGTCCGATGCGACATTGCCTTTGTGCCGGTCGGCGGGAAATACACGATGAACGCGGAGAAGGCGGCGGAACTAATCAACATCATCCGCCCGGACATCGCGGTTCCGACCCATTACGGGAGCGTGGTCGGCAAACCCGGAGACGGACGGCTGTTTAAGGAGTACGTGGACGAAGACATTATCGTGCCGCTGCTGATCCGGCATGCGTCGGAGCAGGCCGCGCCGTCAGAGCCTGAGGCGGAGGCGGCGGAAACCGATGAACAGGAAGCGGCCGCTCCGGTTGAGCAGGAAGCGCCGGAGGAGATTCCGGTCGAAGCGGAAGTGCCGGCGGAAGAAGAGGCCGTTGACGAGGACGGTTTCGACGAAGAGTACGCCGGGGAGCCGGCGGAAGAACTTGAGCTGGAGTCGATAGAGAAGCCGGATGAAGAGTCGGGAGAATACGCCGACGCCTACGGGGAATTTGAGGACATAGGAAGGAACGAGGAAGAATACTGATGCCAATCACAGACCTGCTGGTCAGGAACGCAAAAGAATACAGAGACGAAATCGCGCTGGTGGAGATCAACCCGGAAGCGGAGGATTCCAACCGGCGCACATGGAAGGAATTTGCATTGATCGAGGCCAACCCCCACGACATCGGACGCAAGGAGATGACCTGGGGAGAGTTCGACATCAAGGCGAACAAGTTCGCCAATTTCCTGTTGACCCGAGGAATTCACAAGGGAGAGAAGATCGGCATCCTGATGATGAACTGCCTGGACTGGCTGCCGGTGTATTTCGGCATCCTGAAGACGGGCGCGCTGGCCGTGCCCCTGAATTTCCGGTACACCGCCGATGAAATCAAGTACTGCCTGAAGAAGGCGGACTGCCGGGGACTGGTGTTCGGTCCGGAGTTTACCGGCCGGATGGAAACCATCTGTGACCGGATCCCGGACGTGGATCTGCTGCTGTACGTGGGCGAGGACTGTCCGACTTTCGCGGAGAGCTACGACCAGTATATTGAGTACTGTTCCACGGAGGCGCCGCATATTACCTTGACCGACGATGACTTCGGCGCCATCTACTTTTCTTCGGGGACGACGGGTTTCCCCAAAGCAATCCTTCACCGCCACCGCAGCCTGACCCACTCGGCCCTATGTGAGCAGAAGCACCACGGCCAGAGCCGGGAGGACTGCTTCCTTTGCATTCCGCCCCTGTACCACACCGGAGCGAAAATGCACTGGTTCGGCAGTCTGCAGGCGGGAAGCCGGGCGGTCATTCTCAAGGGGACCAAACCGGAGTTCATCCTCAAGGCGGCTTCCGAGGAGCACTGCAACATCGTTTGGCTGCTGGTGCCCTGGGCCCAGGACATCCTGGATGCCATCGACAGCGGCGAAGTCGATCTCGGAGAGTACCGTCTGGACCAGTGGAGGCTGATGCACATCGGCGCCCAGCCGGTGCCGCCCAGCCTGATCAAGCGCTGGAAGAAGGTCTTCCCCGATCACGAGTATGATACCAACTACGGACTCAGCGAGTCCATCGGCCCGGGATGCGTACATCTGGGCATCGAGAACATCGATAAGGTCGGCGCCATCGGCAAGGCCGGCTATGGCTGGGAAACGCGGATCGTCGACGTGGAAGGAAAGGATGTCACCGAAGCGGGCAAGGTGGGCGAGCTGGCGGTTCGCGGCCCCGGCGTCATGACCTGCTACTATAACGACGAAGAGGCGACGGCGGAAGTGCTGAAGGACGGCTGGCTGTTCACCGGCGATATGGCGGAGATGGACGAGGACGGCTTCATCTACCTGGTTGACCGGAAAAAGGACGTCATCATCTCCGGCGGAGAGAACCTCTATCCGGTGCAGATTGAGGACTTCCTCCGCAAGCACAACGACATCAAGGACGTGGCGGTCATCGGTATGCCGGATCCCCGATTGGGCGAGATCGCGGCAGCCATCATCGAACTGAAAGAGGGCAGGGACACCTACGAGGAGGAGATCGAGGAGTTTTGTCTGGATTTGCCCCGGTACAAGCGGCCGCGTAAGATCATCTTCGCCGACGTGCCGCGCAATCCTACCGGCAAAATCGAGAAGCCGCTGCTGCGCAGGATGTACGCGGCGGAGGGCCTCGTGGCGAAGGAGATCGAGAAAGAATAGGCTGCCTCCGGAGCTCCGGCTCCGTTTAACCCCGGCGAAACCGGCCCCCTTCCGGGAGCCGCGAAAGCAACGCAATGAGATAGATCGAGCACTGTTGAACAGAAAGGAAGAAAAGCAATGAAGTATGTATGTGATCTGTGCGGATGGGAATACGACGAAGAAAACGGATTTGAGGACGCCGGTCTGGCTTCCGGAACCGCCTGGGCGAATGTGCCAGAAGACTTCGAGTGTCCCCTCTGCGGAGCAGGCAAGGATCAGTTCAGCGAAGACGAATAAGAACGGAAGGATGAGTGCAGTATGCGGCTGATCTCATGGAACGTGAACGGAATCCGGGCGGCGATGGGCAAAGGATTTCTTGATTTTGCGCGGGAAGAATCGCCGGATGTTCTCTGTGTGCAGGAAACCAAGATGCAGGAGGGTCAGGCCGAGGTGCCACTGGAAGGATATCACCAGTACTGGTGTTCAGCGGATAAGAAGGGCTATTCCGGCACGGCGGTGTTCGCCAAAGAAGAACCCCTCTCCGTCACCTGCGGCATTGGCGTGGACGAGCACGACCATGAAGGTCGGGTCATCACGGCGGAGTACGAGGACTTTTTTCTGGTCGACGTCTATGTGCCCAATGCCCAGGACGGGCTGAAGCGGCTGGATTACCGGATGAGATGGGAGGATGACTTCCGCGCCTATCTGAAGAAGCTGGAGGAGCATAAGCCGGTCATCGTCTGCGGCGACTTTAACGTGGCGCACAGGGAGATTGACCTGAAGAATCCGAAGACCAACCGGAAAAACGCCGGCTTTACCGATGAAGAGCGGGAAAAGATGACCCGCCTGCTGGATGCGGGATTCGTGGACACCTGGCGGCATTTCTATCCGGATCGGGAAGGCGTGTATTCCTGGTGGAGCTATCGCTTCAACGCGCGCAAAAACAATGCCGGATGGCGCATCGACTACTTTCTGGTGTCGGAAGCCCTGCGGGACAGGCTGCGGGAAGCGGAAATCCTGACCGAAATCTACGGCAGCGATCACTGCCCGGTGGCACTGACGATTGACAGCTGACTGCGGCCAGCACGTCGGGATCGAAGGATTGCATACCCAACTCGATGATGTCTACGCCGAAGCGCTCCAGAAAATCCAGAACGTTGTCGTCGATATAGTCGGGGCGGGTGGACAGATGGATAATGAATCCGGAGCAGCAACAGGCAGGGAGACGACAACAAATGCAGCAGATACTGAACGACAGAAAAAAGACTGGACTGGTATTCGGAATTCTCGTCATGGGCATTCTTGTCCTTGGCTTTCTGCTGCTGACCATCTGGTATTACACTTCGGAAACCTATATGGTAATGGCCGGCAAGGAGAAGATGACCATCGGTCTGAACGGAGTTTTTAAGGATTCCGGCGTGGAGGCACGGCTCAGCGGCCGGGACGTCACGGGGAAGGTCAGAGTGGAGTCCGATCTGGACACCGGACGTCCGGGTGAATATACGATCACCTATTCGGAGGGAAACTTTCATTCCTCCCGGACAGTGACGGTGCTGGATCATATGTCGCCGGAGCTTGTCCTGGAGGGCGGAGACGTGACTATGCTTCTGGGGGAGAAGTATCAGGAGCCGGGTTACCGTGCGAAGGCGGAGGACGGCACGGATCTGACCGATCGGGTGAAGGTGTCCCGCGTCCGGTTCGACCGGGCTGGCAGGAAAACGATCCGCTATACGGTGACTGACGATGAGGGCCGGAGCACGCAGCTCTCCCGCCGTCTGACCATCCGGCCGAATACCCAGTGGGGCTCGCCGGGACTTCCCATCTGCATGTTTCACTACGTTTACGATGAGAACGATCCGCCGGCAGATCTGCACCGGCGCTACGGCAACTACATCAGTGCCCAGGCCCTCACAGAAGAGATGAGCTGGCTGAACGACGAGGGCTATTACTATCCGACCTGGAAGGAGGTCCGGGAGTATGCGGAGGGGAAACTGATACTTCCGGAAAAGAGCGTGGTGCTGACCTTTGACGATGGGGAAAAGGCAACCCTGAAGCAGCTGATTCCCATCGTGGAGAAATGCCGGATTCCCGTGACCAGTTTTCTCATCACCTCCAAGAAGGGCGAGAAGAAGGTAAAGGAATACGTCAGCCCCGATCTCATCTTCCAGTCCCATACCCACGAACTGCACCGGGCCGGCGGCGTGCCCGGACACAAGGGAGCCTTCGCCGTGGTTACGGAAGAGGAGAGGCGGGCTGATCTGGAGAAGTCCATTCAGGTCTGCGGAAGCCGGGATGCCTTCGCCTATCCCTACGGTGACTACAGCGAAAGTGCGGAGGCTGACCTGAAGGAAGAGGGCTTCCTCTGCGCGGTGACCACCATGCCCGGAAAGGTCTTCCCGGGGGACAATCCTCTGCGCCTGAACCGGCAGAGGATGTTTCTGGGTCAGGGGCTGATCATGTTCCAGTCCAAGGTGGCGCCTACGCAGAAACCGGAACAGTGAACGGCTCTCTGTTCCGGGGAATTGCCCTTTGCATAAGAGCCGCGATTTGATACAATACGGATATGGTTCATTTCGGAAACAGCTGGGACGAAGTCCTCAAGGGAGAATTTGATAAGGAGTATTACCGGAAACTGCGGGAATTCCTGAAGAGGGAATACAGCACGCGGGTCATCTATCCGGACATGTACCACATTTTCCATGCCCTCCAGGCGACGGCCTATGAGGACGTGAAGGTGGTCATTCTGGGGCAGGATCCCTATCACGAGCCGGGGCAGGCCCACGGGCTGTGTTTTTCCGTGCAGAAGGGCGTGCCGGTTCCCCCGTCGCTGGTGAACATCTTTAAGGAAATGCAGGACGATCTGGGCATCGCGCCGCCGAACCACGGATGTCTGGAGCATTGGGCGCGAAGCGGCGTACTCCTGCTCAATACGGTGCTGACGGTGCGTGCCCACGCGGCCAATTTCCACCGGAACAAAGGCTGGGAGATGTTCACCGATCAGGTCATCCGTCTGCTGAACCAGCGGCAGACCCCCATGGTCTTCATCCTCTGGGGCAGGCCGGCCAAGGCCAAGGCCGCCCTGATCACGGCGCCTCAGCATAAGATCATCACCGGCGTGCATCCCAGTCCTCTGTCGGCCCATTACGGATTCTGGGGCGGGCACTATTTCTCTCAGGCCAATGCGTTCTTGGAGGCTAACGGCCTGGAACCGGTGGACTGGAGGATCCCCGAATGAAGCGGCTGCTGCTTTACCGGGGCTTCCTCGCTGCCGTCAAATGAACAGAATCGGGAAAACTTGCATGAGTGAACAGCAGAACATCATCAATATTGCGGTTATCGCCCACGTGGACGCGGGCAAATCGACCCTGGTGGACGCTTTCCTGAACCAGAGCGGCGTGTTCCGGGAGAACCAGCAGGTTATCGACTGCGTTATGGACAGCGACGACATCGAGCGAGAGCGGGGAATCACCATCTACTCCAAAAACTGTTCGGTGATGCACGGGGACACGAAGATCAACATCGTTGATACACCGGGCCACGCGGATTTTTCATCCGAAGTGGAGCGGATCATTCGAACCGTGGACACGGTGATTCTTTTGGTGGATTCCAGTGAGGGACCCATGCCCCAGACCCGGTTTGTGCTGAAGAAGTCCCTGGAGCAGGGCATCAATCCGATTCTGCTGATCAACAAGATCGACAAGAAGGATTCCCGGATCGACGAAGTGGTCGATGAGGTCTACGAACTGTTCATGGATCTGGAGGCCAGTGACGAGCAGCTGGACTTTCCCATTCTCTACGGTATCGCCCGGCAGGGCATCGTCGTCCGCGATCCGGAAGAGATCCGGGATCTGGAAATCCAGCAGGGCGGCCACAAGATCAAAAAATGCGCCGGTGGCATGAACGGCCTGGACATTACACCTCTCTTCGACACGATCATCGAGCACGTCCGTCCCTATCCGGATCGGCGGGAAGAACCGTTGCAGCTGCAGGTATCCGCCTTGGCCTACGACGATTATATCGGACGCCTGGGCATCGGCCGGGTGAGCCGGGGCACCGTCCGCGCCGGGAGCATGGTGACGGTCTGCGGAGAAGGAGGCGTATCCCGGGACTGCAGAATCAACCAGGTCTTTGTGTACCGCGGCCTGAAGCGGATGCCGGTGGAGGAGGCTGTCAGCGGGGACATTGTGGTGGTCTCCGGCATTTCGGACATCTCTATCGGGGAAACCATCTGTCCCCAGGGGATGCCGGATCCGATGGAGATGATCTCCATTGAGGAACCGACCCTGTCCATGTATTTCATGGTCAACAAATCGCCCTTTGCGGGCAGGGCCGGCAAATATGTCACCTCCCGTCACCTCCGGGAGCGGCTGATGCGGGAGCTGGAGGTCAACGTCGGCCTGCGGGTGGAGGAAACGGATTCCACCGACAGTTTCAAGGTGTCCGGCAGAGGCGAACTGCACCTTTCGATCCTGATCGAGAATATGCGTCGGGAGGGATACGAACTGGCCGTATCCCGGCCCGAGGTCATTCTCCGGCGGGACGAACAGGGCCGGGTGCTGGAGCCGCTGGAGGAAGTGGTCATCGATGTGCCCGATGAGTACTCCGGATCGGTGATTTCCAAACTGAACCTGCGGAAGGGACTTATGCAGCAGATGCGCAGCGAGAACAGCTATACCCGGCTGGAATACCTGGTGCCGACACGGGGACTGCTGGGCTACCGCAGCGAATTCATCAACGATACCCGGGGCGAGGGAACTATGGTTCGCCGCTTTGACCGCTTTGACGCGCATACCGGGGAGATCGCCGGACGCGTCAACGGCGTGGCCGTGGCCCAGGAGGAAGGCATTACCACACCCTATGCCATCT
>JAUNRL010000050.1 GCA_030535715.1 Bacillota bacterium | reverse complement strand
ACTCCGCCGGCCGTTGGGGTGCGGTTGAAAGGAGAGCTGCCTTTGTGATAACATGGGATAGTCAGAAAACAGACGGACAGCACAGCGCGGTGAAGATGAAGCAGGGAAAGAATCACAGCGAAGGCAAAACTTGCCCGGACCGCGGCGGAGGCAGAGCAGAAATGAGTGAAGAGCTGATTAACAGCAGGGAAAAGAAACGGATCCTCAGCAGCGAACAGGATACGGAAAAGTTCGGCATGGAGCTGGGCCGGAACGCGAAGCCGGGGACAGTGATCGCGCTGACCGGCGATCTGGGTACCGGCAAAACCACGCTGACCAAAGCCATCGCCAGGGGTCTTGGTGTGTCAGAAATGATCACCAGCCCCACGTTTACGATTGTCCGGGAGTACCGGAGCGGCCGGCTGCCGCTCTACCATTTTGACGTGTATCGGATTGCGGATCCGGACGAGATGATGGAACTGGGATACGAGGAATACCTGTACGGCAACGGGGTGTGTGTCATCGAATGGGCGGATCTGATTGGGGAATTGCTGCCGGAAGATGCCCTGCGGATCGATATTGCCTACGGGAGCAGGGAAGGAGAGCGAATCTGCCAATGCGGATACTGGGAATAGAAACAACAGGGGCGTTCGCCTCAGTGGCACTGCTGGAACGGGAGGATCAGCCGGAACGGCATGAAGCGGAGGCGGTGAAAATCGACGTCATTCACGGAAACGACCGGTTCTCCCACCTGCAGAACCTGACGCCGCAGATTAAGGAACTTCTGGATCGTCATGGGCTGTCGGTTAACGATATGGATGGAATCGCCGTGTCCCGAGGGCCGGGATCCTTCACGGGGATCCGGATCGGTGTATCGACGGCTCGGGCGCTGTCTCAGGTGACCGGCATTCCCTGCATTCCCGTGTCCAGCCTGGAGGCGCTGGCGCTGCGGGGGACGGAACTTCTGGCGGAGGCCGAGGGAAAGGCAACGCCGGCCGGGCCCGAAGAATCCGAAGATCATGACGGGGCAGCGCCGGCTGACGGCGTGCTGATCTGCCCCATTCTGGACGCCCGGCGGACCCAGGTCTATGCCGGCGGGTATCGGCTCATGCGGCAGGACGGAGAGATCGGCATCCGGGAAGTGATTCCGGCGAAATCCTTTCTGATGGAGGAATTCCTGGACCGCATCGAAGGAGAATCCCCGGTGCTGTTTCTCGGTGACGGGATCAATACCTGCGGGGAGATCATCCGGAAGCGAAGGACTGTGGCGGATGGCTTTGCCGGAGAACACGCCGCGAACGATAAGCCTGAAGAGACCGGCAGTCCGGCGGCCCGGGACACCGCGGCGGCCGAAGAGCCGGCCGGAGGGCAGCGGAACCTGGTGATTTTCGCCGGGAAGGCGGACCGCTATCAGGATGCGTCCGCGGTGGCGAAGATGGGATGGAAGCGGATGCGGGAAAGCCGTACCTGCGGATACATGGAGCTCCAGCCGGAGTATATGCGCATGGCGGAGGCGGAGCGCAAGCTGCGCCAGCGGCAGATGGAGGAGCGTCAGCGGCAGCAGAATGAAGCGCGCGCGGGGCAGATCGCCGGAACCGGCCGGCCGGTGGAGGAGCGACGCCATGGATGAGATGATCATCCGGCAGGCGGCGCCGGAGGACGCCGACGGAATCTATGAACTGGAACGGCTCTGCTTTCCCGACCCCTGGAGCCTGGATTCCGTGCGCTATGAACTGGAGGAGAATCCGCTGGCCTTTTACCTGGTGGCGGAGATCGATGGACAGATTGTCGGATACGCGGGGATCTGGTGGATCGACGATGAGGGGCACATCACCAACGTGGCCGTGCGGCCGGGGTTCCGCAACCGCAGGATCGGCTCCCAGATCATTGAAGCTCTGCTGGAGCACACGGCGGAGCAGGGGATCAGAGCCTGGACCCTGGAGGTGCGGGAATCCAACGACGCCGGAAGGGCGCTGTATGAGAAATTCGGTTTTGCGGTGGAAGGCGTCCGCAAAGGCTACTATAAACACGAAAAGGAAGACGCGCTGATCATGTGGCGCCGGGAGGGGACGGTGCCGGCTGCTTCGATCGGGGCAAAGGACAGCGCATACGACGAAGGAAACCAATGATAGACGGGAAAACAGCAATACTGGCAGTTGAATCAAGCTGTGATGAAACGGCCGCGGCGGTGGTGCTGGACGGACGGGATGTCCGCTCCAACATCATTTCTTCGCAGATCGAAATCCATAAGGCCTACGGCGGAGTGGTTCCGGAGATCGCATCCCGTCACCACCTCAGCAACATCAATCCGGTGGTGGAGCAGGCTCTGGAAGAGGCCGGGGCGGACATGACGGACATCGACGCCATCGGCGTCACCTACGGACCGGGTCTGGTGGGCGCGCTGCTCATCGGGCTGGCTACGGCGAAGGCCTATGCGCTGGCGGCGGGCAAGCCCCTCATCGGCGTGCACCATATCCACGGCCACATCTGCGCCAACTACATCGCCTGTCCGCAGCTGGAGCCGCCCTTCATGGCTCTGGTCATTTCCGGCGGGCACACGAATATCGTGGACGTGACGGACTACAATACCTGGCGGGTGCTGGGCGGCACGAGGGACGACGCGGCCGGCGAGGCCTATGACAAGGTGGCCCGGGTGCTGGGTCTGGGCTACCCCGGCGGGCCGCTCATCGATAAGATCGCCAAAGAGGGGAATCCGGAAGCGGTGCCCTTCAAGCGGGTGTACCTGGAAAAGGGCAGCCTGGACTTCAGCTTCAGCGGCATCAAGACCGGCGTGCTCAACTACATCAACGGCGAGAAGCAGAAAGGCCGGGAGATCAATGTGCCCGACGTCGCGGCCGGATTCCAGGAAGCGGTTCTGGAGGTTGTGGTGAACAAGACCGTCGGCGCCGCGCTGGAGCGAAGGGAGGATAAGATCGTCCTCGCCGGCGGCGTGGCGGCCAACAGCCGCCTGCGCCAGCTTCTGGGCGAGGCCTGCGAAAAGCACGGCCTGGGGCTGTACTGCCCGCCGCCGATCCTCTGTACGGACAACGCGGCCATGATCGGCTGCGCCGCTTACTACAATTACCGGGCCGGCATAGTTTCCGGTCTGGATCTGGACGCTGTCCCCAACCTGGAGCTGTGAGACCATGATCGTAATTTCCGCCAGGGAACTGACCAAAGCATACGGAACCAATGTGATCCTGAACGGGGTCTCTTTTCACGTGAGCAAAGGCGACCGAATCGGCATCATCGGCATCAACGGCGCCGGCAAGACGACGCTGCTCAACGTGCTAGCCGGCGAAACGGCCTGCGATGAGGGGGACGTTTTCGTGTCCGGCGAGCTGAAGATCGGCTACCTGAAACAGGACGTGGGCTTTGACGCGGAGGGGCCGATCCGGGACGAGGTGAAGAAGGTGTTCCGCCATTTCCCCGAGATGGAGCGGAAGATGGAGGAACTGCTGGCCCAGGCTTCGGCGAATCCGGAACAGAGCCGGACCGCGCTGGAGCAGTACCAGCAGATCCGGGAACGCTACGAATGGATGGGCGGCTACTCCTATGAGAGTGAGATCCGCGGGATCATGAGCAGCATGGCATTCGGGGAAGAGGATCTGGACAAGAAGATCTCGGCCTTAAGCGGCGGGGAGAAGACCCGGCTGGCGTTGGCTTTGCTTCTCCTGGAGAAACCGGATATTCTCCTGCTGGATGAGCCCACCAACCATCTGGATATCGGCACCCTGCGGTGGCTGGAGCAGTACCTGAAAGGTTATCGGGGCACCCTCCTGCTGGTCTCCCACGACCGGTATTTCCTGGACGAAACGGTGACCCGGATCTTCGAGATCGATCACCGCAGACTCTCCATCTACGAGGGCGGATACAGGTTCTACGCACAGGAGCGGAAAGTCCGCCGGCAGACGCAGATGCGCCAGTACGAAAAACAGCAGAAGGAAATCGCCCGTCAGGAGGACATGATCCGCCGGTTCAAGCAGCGGGGCACGGAAAAACTGGCCAAACGGGCGGCCTCCCGGGAGAAGGTGCTGCAGACCATGGAACGGATCGACCGGCCCGATGGGGAAAACGACCGGATGAAGGTTACCTTCCATCAGAACTACCAGAGCGGAAAGGATGTGCTGCAGGCCGGCGAGCTGTCCATGGGCTTCGGTTACGGCCGCAATCGGAAGGAACTGTTCCGGGATGTATCCCTGGACATCAAACGGGGCGAGCGGGTCTGTATCGTGGGCGACAACGGCACGGGCAAAACCACCCTGCTGCGGCTGCTGCTGGGACAGATGGAAGCGGGCAGCGGGCGGATCCGGATTGGTCACAATGTCCAGTTCGGCTACTACGATCAGGGCCAGCAGCTGCTGGATCCGAACCTGACCGTGATTGAAGAACTGCAGGAAGCCTATCACCTCTATTCCGAGGGCGAGCTGCGGAATTTGCTGGGCCGCTTTCTGTTCCGGGGCGAACAGGTCTTCCTGCCGGTTTCCTCATTAAGCGGAGGAGAAAAGGCAAGGCTGTCCCTTTTGAAACTCATGATGTCCGGCGCCAACGTGCTGATGCTGGACGAGCCTACCAACCATCTGGATATCGAGTCGAAGGAGGTTTTCGAGGAGGCGCTGCTGGAGTATCCCGGCACCTGCATCATCGTCTCCCACGACCGGTATTTCCTCAACCGGATCCCCACCCGGATCCTGGAACTGTCCGGTGGCGGTCTGACCAGCTTTCTCGGTTGCTACGATGACTACATGGAAAAAAAGCAGCAGATGATCCGCTCGGGGCGGCAGCATCTGCAGGAGATGGGGAGCAAAGGCAACGGATTGCCTTTGCAGCAGGCTTCGATGAATGCCGCCGAGATGCGCCGGCAGAAGAAGGAACGGGAAGCCAGGGAACGTCGGGCGCGTCGGGAAAAAGAGGCGGCGGAGGAGAAGATCGCCCGGCTGGAGGAGGAACTGGCGCAGCTGGAAGAGCAGACCACACAGCAGGCCGTCATGACCGATCCGGCAAGGCTGCAGGAACTGAGCGAGGCCATGGAGAAGCGGCGCCGGGAGCTGGACGAGGCTTACGAAAGATGGCTTGAATTGGGGGAATAGGTTGTGTATAATTTTCCCCGGGAGGAAGAAGAATGATATTGGAAAAAGTCAAGAAAATCATCGTCAGACAGCTGCACATCGACGAAAGTCTGATCGACATCGATTCCCATCTTATGGCAGATCTGCAGGCGGACTCTCTGGACGCGGTGGAGATCATCATGGCGGTTGAGGAGGAGTACGGCCTGGTCATCCCCGATGATGATGCCGAGAAGTTCCGCACGGTCAGGGATCTGGTGGAATATGTGGAGAAACAGGTGTAGGTCATGAGAAAGCAGACGAAGATCTCAAACGCGGTGATCCGGCGACTGCCCAGATACCGGCGGTACCTGAACGAGCTGCGCAAAAAAGGCGTGGACAAGATCTCTTCCAATGAATTCAGCCATCTGACCGGGTACACGGCGTCCCAGATCCGGCAGGATCTGAACAATTTTGGCGGCTTCGGCCAGCAGGGATACGGCTACAGCGTGGAAGGCCTCTACCACGAGATCAGCGCGATTCTCGGCCTGGACCGCGGATACAAGATGGTGATGGTCGGCGCGGGTCATCTGGGTCAGGCCATTGTCAGTCATACCTATTATTATAAGACCGGCTTCGAGGTGACCGGGATCTTCGAGGTTAACCCGAACCTGATCGGCACCAGGATCAACGGCGTCGAAGTCATGAACTACGAGAATATCGTGGAGTTCGTGGAGGCGGAAGGTATCGACATCGGCGTCATCTGCACCACCAAGGATGCGGCCCAGGAGGTGGCGGACAAGCTTTGCTTCGCCGGGGTCAAGGGCCTGTGGAATTTCGCGCCGGTGGATATCGAGACGCCTTCCCATGTGGCGGTGGAGAACGTGCACATCACCGACAGCCTGCACTCCCTGGCCTACCACATGAACCGGAAATAAAATAACCGTTTCGCGAGGAAACGGTTATTGATTCCCTTCAGGGGTGCTGATATTTTAGCCCTCCTGCGGTGCGTCAACCGGGCATGCGCCAGCGCAGGCTCCGCAGTCGATGCAGGCATCCGCGTCAATGGAGTGCTTGTCGTCACCGGCGGTGATGGCCTCTACCGGACATTCGTCGATGCAGGCTCCGCAGTTGATGCAGTCGTCGTTAATTACATAAGCCATGGTATAACCTCCTTTTACAAGTTCATGTTGCTAAAGGGATTATAGCAAATCGCCGGCGGGAATTCAAGAGAGCGGGAAAAATCATGAAAATATATGGACTGGTCGGAAAGAGCGGCACGGGGAAGAGCTATCAGGCGGTCAACCTCTGCCGGGAGAGGAACATTGTCAGCATCATCGATGATGGTCTGTTCATCTGCCAGAACAAGGTGCTGGCCGGCATTTCCGCCAAGCGTCAGCCCACGAAGATCGCCGCGGTGCGGACGGCTCTGTTTACCGAAGACGATCACATGAAGAACGTGCGTGCGGTCATCGAGGAGGCCGCGCCGCCGACCATGCTGGTGCTGGGCACTTCGGACCGGATGGTGGACAAGATCGTCGCCCGGCTGGGATTGCACGGCATCGACGAACGGATATATATTGAAGAGATCACCACGGAAGCGGAGCGGGAGATTGCCCATAAACAGCGGCACGAGATGGGGCAGCATGTCATTCCGGCACCGACCTTCCAGCTGAAGCGGCAGTTTTCCGGTTACTTTATGTCGCCCATGAAGATTTTCCGCGAGCTGGGTCCGTGGAAGGGCCCGTCGGAGAAATCCGTGGTGCGTCCCACCTACAGCTATCTGGGCGAGTACAAGATTTCAGAGAAGGTCCTGTCGGACATCGCCGAATGCGTGAAACTGGAGATGGGCACCGTTTACCATGTGGTCAGGGTGATCGTCAACGGCTATCGGATGGAGAACGAGGAAGGCATGGATGTATTCATCATTGCCGATTTCTGCTGGAACCCGGATCTGCCCGGCCAGGCGAGGGCATACCAGCGGCGGGTTGCGGAGCAGATCGAGGCCATGACCATGTTCAACGTGCATAAGGTGGATATTGAGGTGCGCGATCTGGTGCCGGAGGAGATTTCCGAAGAGGAGGAGACAGCGGATCCGGCGGAGCAGCCGGAGGTTTCTTGAGCGGGGCGTTGCCTTTTGCACAAAAGCAATTCCGGGTTTTCCGAAAAACCTGTTGACAAATGAAGCGGATCGGGGTAGAGTATAGTTGGCACTCGGAGAGATGGAGTGCTAACAGTTTTTTATCCAAAAAAACACAGGGCATATGCTCT
>JAUNRL010000214.1:1374-1674 GCA_030535715.1 Bacillota bacterium | reverse complement strand
ACCGGGCAAGGTAGAAAACCTCAGTTCCAGAGTCCGGTACGCCGATATCACCCTGACCTGGGATAGAAGCCGGAACGCCGACGGGTATTACATCTATGAGAAACGGGACGGCGATCCGGTCATAATCGGCAAGGCTCTTGGCGACAGGGAATGCACTTATGCGGTCGAGGACTATACGAAGGATGAACCCCATGAGTTCCTGGTGACCGCATACAAGTACAACCGCTTCCGGGACCGGGATTTCGAAGGAGAACCCTCGGAGCCGGTGACGGCAGAATACGATTCATCGAAATACGCGCA
>JAUNRL010000214.1:1135-1364 GCA_030535715.1 Bacillota bacterium | reverse complement strand
CCCCATTCTGGCTTATTATCAGGTTCTGCCAGCGGGCCAGCAGCCCAGCAGCGGTCTGGCTATCGCGGCGGATCGGTTCGATGAGCAGATGAAGTTCCTGCACGACAACGGGTTCACGACCCTGACGCTGGATGAGTTCCGGCAGTGGCATGCCGGCAAGCGGGAAGTTCCGCCCAGGAGCTGTGTTGTTACCTTCGATGACGGGTTCTACAGCACCTATTACCTGGCG
>JAUNRL010000214.1:0-1125 GCA_030535715.1 Bacillota bacterium | reverse complement strand
AAGTATGACCAGGCAGCCGTTGTGTTCTGTATCGGCAAGAATACGGCCGGTGTGACGGATCCCTTTATCGAGGATCCGTCGGACAAGAAGAACCACTATGCCCGGGAGGACGTGATCAAAAAAATGCGGAGGGAATATCCGAAGTTCGCCTTTGAGAGCCATACCTACGATATGCACAACCGGGTCAACGGCAGGAAGCCGGCGGTTTCCTACTCCTATGAGCAGATCATGGAGGACTGCAAAAAGAACGAGCCTTTCGGATTCACCTATCTGGCTTATCCCTGGGGAACCTACAGCGATACCATGCAGCAGGCCGTGAAGGACAGCGGCTATAAAATGGCATTCGCCTATCGTCCCTTTTATTACGCGACCCGGGAAGATGACCCCTTCGCGGTTAACCGGATCAAGATAAGCGGGAAGATTCCCCTGGAGGAATTCATCAGCATTGTCGCCGGAGAGGCTGAGAATTATTGTCATCCATAATATTCTGATGGTATTGCGGATAGATCCGTGATACAATATCAGAGTTTAGTACGTTGGTAAGGAATTAACAGGAGGTAGTTGTTAATTATGAAGTACGAGAATTACAGAACGTTTAAGACCGCAATCGGCGGGAAGCTGCTGGAACTGGAGATCGGCAAGGTCTGCGAACTGGCGAACGGACAGGTATGGGTCCGCTACGGGGACACCGTGGTCAATGTGACCGCCTGCGCAGCCAAGGAGCCCAGAGAGGATGCGGACTTCTTCCCTCTGTCCTGTGACTACGAGGAGAAGATGTACGCAGCAGGGAAGATCCCCGGCGGTTTCATCAAGAGAGAAGGAAGACCCAGCGAGCGGGCGATCCTGTGCTGCAGACTGATGGACAGACCGCTCCGTCCGCTGTTCCCCAAGGGATTCTACAATGAGGTTCAGGTGGTGGCCACCGTCATGTGCGTCGATCATGACGCGCCGTCGGAGATCGCGGCGATGATCGGATCCTCCGTTGCTCTGGCCATTTCCGATATTCCGTGGGACGGTCCCACCGGATCGGTGGTCGTCGGCATGGTCGACGGGGAGTTTGTGATCAACCCGTCTCTGGAGCAGAGAGAGAAGAGCGTTATGCATATGACGGTTTCCGGAACGAAG
>JAUNRL010000049.1 GCA_030535715.1 Bacillota bacterium | reverse complement strand
TCAGGTTACGGAGGAACGCAGAAAAGAATTGACCAGGACAGTCAGAAAAATGGGCGAAGATACGAAGGTTGCCGTGCGGAATCTGCGCCGGGACGCCAATGACAAGGTGAAGAAGCTGGAAAAAGCCGGCAACTATACGGAAGACGACCGCAAGGAACTTCTGGATGAGATCCAGAAACTGACCGATGAAGCCATCAAGACCATCGACGGAATTGTGGCGGATAAGGAACAGGAGATCATGGAGGTCTGATCCGAATATCGTGAGGATCATGGCGGGGATGTGGTCTGGTTTTGGCTGCATCCCGCTTTTTCCGTAAGGGGAGGAGTAAACATGCTGGACAGAGAACGGATTCCGCGACATGTGGCGATCATCATGGACGGCAACGGCCGGTGGGCCGCCGCGAAAGGCGTGCCCCGGATCGCCGGACACAACGCGGGAATGAAGGCCATGAAGGAGATTGTCAAGCGGGCCCATCAGCTGGGCATCGCTCATCTGACGGTCTACGCTTTTTCCACGGAGAACTGGAAGCGTTCCTCTGAGGAAGTTTCCGGGATTTTTCGCCTGCTGATCACCTACGTGAAGAGCGAACTGAAGGAGATGATGGACAACAACGTCCGGATCCGGATTCTCGGCGATCCGTCGGCGCTGCCGGGAGATGCCCTTAAGGCCGTCGAGAAGGCCGTCAGCAGGACGGCGGGCAACACCGGGCTGCAGTTCAACATCGCGCTCAACTATGGCTCGCGGGACGAAATCCGGCGGGCGGTACAGGAGCTGGTGAATGAGGTGCGGGAGGGGAGAATCCCCGGGGATGCGATCAGTGAAGAGATGATCGCTGACCGCCTGTTTACCGGAAAACTGCACGAGGACTGCGGCGACCCGGAACTGATTATCCGTACCAGCGGGGAGCAGCGCCTGTCCAATTTCCTGCTCTGGCAGGCCGCCTACAGCGAATTTGTCTTCGTTGACACCCTCTGGCCGGACTTCACGCCCCGGCGGTTTGAGGAGGCCATCGAAATCTATCAGAACAGAAACCGCCGGTTCGGCGGACGAAAGGAATCAATCTGATGAAAACGAGAGTATTATCGGGACTGATCATGGCGCCCCTCCTGGTGATCCTGATCATCGGAGGCTATGTGCTCTATGCCGGGTGCTTCATCATCGGCATCATGGCTGTCTACGAGTTCTTCAAGGGCTTCCGTGCCATGGACATTCATGCCAGCTACCCCCTCGCCGTGTGCGCTTCGGTGGCGCTTTACGGGATCGGCCTGTATCAGGAGCTTTCTCCCGGCGGGGCGGAAAATGTTTCCGGCTGGCTCATGCTCTGGTTCTTCGCCGTGGTGCTGGCCAGCCTGCTGTATCTCTTTAAGATTGAAGAAAGAAAACTGGAGGATGCCCTGGCCACGATCACCGGCATCTTCTATATCATTTTCTTCTGTTATCACATTGCGCAGATATCCATGTGGGGTGATATGCAGCATCTGGTGTGGCTGGTGGTCATCACCGCCTTCGGTACGGACATCATGGCCTATTTCACCGGATACGCTTTCGGCAGGCATAAGCTCTGTCCGAAGATCAGTCCGAAGAAGACCATCGAAGGGTCGGTTGGCGGAACTCTGGGAAGCATTATTCTGTGCGGCGTCTTCGGATTTTTCTTTGCCAGGCCGCTGCTGGTCCAATGCCTGATCATCGGCCTGCTGGGCGGCATCATCTCCCAGTTCGGGGATCTGACGGCGTCGGTGTTCAAGCGGAAGATGGGCATCAAGGATTACGGCAGCCTGATTCCCGGTCACGGCGGGATCCTGGATCGCTTTGACAGTGTGCTGTTTACCGGTCCGCTGGTATTCTACTATTTTACCATAATTGGGTTTATAGGAACTGTACAATGAAACGAATCTCCATATTAGGCAGCACCGGTTCCATCGGTGCCCAGGCTCTTGAGCTCATTGCCGCATACCCGGATCAGCTGAAGGCCGTTGCTCTGTCCTGCAGCCGGAGGACGGATCTGCTGCGGAAGCAGATCGTTGCCTTTGCCCCGGAAGCGGTTTCTTTAGCCCGCGAAGAGGACGCAAAGGCAATTCGGGCAGAGTTTCCTCACCTGGAGGTCTACTGGGGAGAGGACGGTCTGAAGACGCTGGCCTCCCTGGAGAGCGCGGACATGGTTCTGAATTCCCTCATGGGGATGCGGGGCCTGACACCGACTCTGGCAGCCATTGATGCCGGCCGGGACATTGCCTTCGCGAACAAGGAAACGCTTGTAGCCGGCGGCGAACTGGTCATGGACCGGGTCAGGGACAGGGGCGTGCGTCTGCTTCCGGTGGACAGCGAACACAGTGCCATCTTTCAGTCTCTCGAGGGAAATGAAGCGTGCCGCCTCCGCCGGATCCTGCTGACGGCTTCAGGAGGACCATTTCGCGGGTATACCCGGAAGCAGCTGGAGCTGGTGGAACTGGAGGATGCTCTGAAGCATCCCAACTGGACCATGGGACAGAAGATCACCATTGATTCCGCCACCATGATGAACAAGGGTCTGGAAATCATCGAGGCCCGGTGGCTCTTCGATGTGCCGCTGGAGAAGATCAGGGTTCTCATTCATCCCCAGAGCGTGCTGCATTCCGCGGTGGAATACGAGGACGGCTCTGTCATCGGACAGATGGGCAATCCGGATATGAAGGCGCCCATCGCCTACGCTTTTTCCTGGCCGAGGCGGTTTCCCATGACGGGAACGATGCGACCGCTGGATCTGATTGCCTTCGGGACACTGACCTTTGAGGAACCGAATGATGAAGTGTTCAGGACCATGACGATCGCCCGTCAGGCCTGCCGGCAGGGCGGCACCTGGCCCGTGTGTATGAACGGGGCCAACGAGGCGCTGGTGGACGCTTTCCTGCAGAGGAAGATCCGCTTTGTGCAGATTCAGGATCTGCTGGAGGAAGTGCTTGACCGGCATCAGCCGGTGGAAAGACCGGGTCTGGAAGAAATCCTGGAAGCGGACCGATGGGCCAGGGAAGCTGCTGAATCAATCGTAAAGGATTGTTGCTGATATGACTGTCATTTATGCCATCTTAATCTTCTGCCTGCTGATCTTTGTTCACGAGTTCGGTCATTTTTTCGTAGCCAAGGCCTGCGATGTCAAGGTGAATGAGTTTGCCATCGGCATGGGTCCGGCCATCTGGAAGAGGGAAAAGGGAGAGACGAAGTATTCCGTCCGCGTCTTTCCCATCGGTGGATACTGCACCATGGAGGGTGAGGACGAGGATTCCGACGATCCCCGGGCCTTCAACCGCAAGCCGGTCTGGCAGCGGGCTCTTGTGCTGGCCGCAGGATCTTTTATGAATCTACTGACCTGCGTGGTGCTTCTGATCATCATCGCTTTCTGGGCGGGCACGCTCACCACCACTCTGGACAGGATTGCCCCGGGCTCTCCGGCCGAGGCAGCCGGTCTTCAGGCAGGGGATACCATTGTGGCCATCGACGGCAGGGCCGTCAGCGAATGGTCGGAGGTCATCATGGATCTCAATGCGGATGCGAAGGGCGGGGATAATACCGACAAAAGGACCGTGGAGATCACCGTCCTGCGTGACGGAAAAACGATGAGCTTTTCCTGCAAGCCGGAGTACGACAGGGAGCAGAAACGGTACATGATCGGCATTCAGTCCACCTCGGAGCATCATCTCATCGACTCCTTCGGCGCAGGCATACGCAACACGGGACAGATGACGGTCATGATGGTCAGCGTACTGAAGCAGCTGTTCACCGGCGAGGTATCTGTCAGGGAACTGTCCGGCCCGGTAGGCATCGTCTACGCGGTGAACACCACAGCGAAGTCCGGGGTCATGTATGTGGTTTATCTGACGGCGCTGTTAAGCCTTAACCTGGCCATCATCAACATGATTCCGCTTCCTGCCCTGGACGGCGGACGCCTGCTTTTCCTGCTGATCCGCAGGATCACCGGCAAGCGGGTGACCGACGAGATGGAGGGCAGGATCCACTTCATCGGAATCATGCTGCTGATGTTACTGATGGTCTACGTCACCTTTAACGATGTGATCCGCTTTATTCTTCCGATATTTTGAGG
Source organism: Bacillota bacterium (assembly GCA_030535715.1). Taxonomy (GTDB): domain Bacteria; phylum Bacillota; class Clostridia; order Peptostreptococcales; family Anaerovoracaceae; genus Lentihominibacter. The sequence goes on along the minus strand of JAUNRL010000049.1, from coordinate 3,522 downwards.
AAAACGCGATGAGCAGAAACAAGAAACAGGTCCTCTGCGGAGGAGTGGCCATCGGCGGAAACGCCCCTGTCACCATACAGTCCATGACCAATACCCCCACGGCGGATGTCGGGCGAACGGTGGAACAGATCCGGCGACTGACCGATGCCGGCTGCGAGATTATCCGAGCGGCGGTGCCGGATATGGAGGCGGCCGCGGCCCTGAAGGAGATACGCCGGCAGTGTTCCATCCCCCTGGTGGCGGATATTCATTTTGATTACCGGCTGGCTCTGGCAGCCATGGAAGCCGGTGCGGACAAGATCCGGATCAACCCGGGAAACATCGGCGGGGAAGAGAACGTCCGCCTGGTCGTCGAGAAGGCGAAGAAATGCCGCATCCCCATCCGTGTAGGCGTCAATTCCGGCTCTCTGGAGAAGCATATCCTCCGGCGGGATGGGAAGGTGACGGCAAAGGGACTGGCGGAGAGCGTTCTCTACAACGTGGCGCTTCTGGAAAAGTACGACTTCGAAGATATCGTGATCTCCCTGAAGTCCTCCAGCGTCCGCATGAATAATGAGGCTTACCGAATCGTTGACCGCCAGAGTCCCTATCCGCTGCATATCGGCGTCACGGAGGCGGGAACACCTTCCCGGGGCAAGGTAAAGTCAGCGGCCGGCATCGGTGCTCTGCTGCTGGACGACATCGGTGACACGCTCCGGGTTTCCCTGACGGCTGATCCGGTGGAAGAGGTGGTCTTCGCCCGGCAGCTTCTGGCGGCGCTGGACATCCGGCGGGAGGGCATCGAGATCGTCTCCTGTCCCACCTGCGGCAGAACCCAGGTCGATCTGGAACGCATCATCGCAGCCATTGAAGAGAAACTGGCCCCTGTGAAAACGCACAGGGAAAAACGCGGCAGCCGGCCGCTGAAACTGGCGGTCATGGGCTGCGCCGTCAACGGACCGGGGGAAGCCCGGGGCGCAGATATCGGCGTGGCCTGTGGCAAAGGCAGGGGCGTCCTCTTTGCCGGCGGGGAGATTGTCGGTCAGACGGAAGAGGCGAACATCCCCGCAGCGATCTTCCGCATGATTGAGGAACGGGAACAGGAATGACAACGGACAACGTGACAGAGATAACATGATCAAGTTTCTTCAGGAATCCATCAACTTCAGTCAGTACCGCTCCTGCAGCCCCGAACAGCTGCAGGCGGACGTAACCCACGCATCCCTGTCCAGAGACAGCCGGGTGCTTTCTGTTGCGCTGTCCCTGAATATGATCCTCCGGCCTGATGAACAGGAACAGTTCCGTACCCGCCTGATCCGGCAGATTCCCGGAATCCGTGGCGTGGAAATCCAGCTGGACTACCGTGATCCCGTCAACAAGCGGGAACTGGATGAGCAGCGGGCCGCGGCCATAGCGGAGGCAGAAAAAAAGAACGCTGCGGGAAACGGCGGAGGAAAAGGAAACGGAAGCCGTGCACAGAACGGCTATTCCCGCAAACAGAAGTATACGCCGGCGGAAGGCAACCGGATCATGGGAGGTTCCATTTTCGGCGAGGTGACACCGATCGGCGAAGTGAACTCGGAGAGCGGCAAGGTGATCATCGAAGGGGAACTGTTCCGGCTCTCCAGCATCACCACTCGCAACGACAGCAAGCTGGCCATGCTTTATGTGACCGACAAGAGAACCAGCATTCCCGTCAAGTCCTTCGTGGTTAACGAGAAATGGGAGGAGATCGAAACCCTGCTCCATCCCGGCGACGGCGTGCGGATTCACGGGCAGGCCCAATGGGATCCCCGGGACAACGGCGTCACCATTATGGCCGACGCCATCGAGAAGACGGAACGGGAAGAGCGTATGGATACCTGGCCGAAGAAGCGGGTGGAACTTCATGCCCATACCAAGATGAGCGCCATGGACGGTATGAATGATGTGAAGCACATGGTGCAGGCGGCGGAGAAATGGGGCCATCCGGCGGTGGCTGTTACGGATCACGGTGTGGTGCAGGCATTTCCCGATGCGTCCCACGCCGCAAAGAACATCAAAATCCTCTACGGCTGCGAAGGATATCTTCTGGATGACCGCGGCCTGATCGGCGAAGACGGCGCCATCGATTATAAGGGCAGGGGAACCAATCACATCATTATCTTTGCCCGGAACCAGCAGGGACTGCGCAATCTGTACCGGCTGGTTTCCCTTTCCCATCTGGAGTATTTCTACAAGAAGCCCCGGATTCCCCGATCCGTTCTGGACAAATACCGGGAGGGGTTGATCCTGGGGTCCGCCTGCGAGGCAGGAGAAGTGTTCCGCGCCGTGCTCAACGGCGCGCCGGAGGAGGAACTGGAATTTCTGGTCAATTACTATGACTACCTGGAGATTCAGCCTCTGGTCAACAACAGTTTTCTCATCGATGGGGGCCGCGCGCGGGACGAGAAGGAACTGAAGGAGCTCAACCGCAGGATTGTCGATCTGGGCGAGCGGTACGGCAAACCCGTTGTCGCCACCTGTGACGCCCACTATTTCGATGCGGAGGAAGCGCTCTACCGCCGGATCATCATGGCGGGACAGGGCTATAAGGACGTGGAAGGCGACGAAGGCCTTTATTTCCGGACCACCGATGAAATGATGGAAGAATTTTCCTATCTCGGGGAGGAAAAAGCGGCGGAAGTGGTCATCGAGAACACGAACCACATCGCCGACATGATCGATTCCATCAAACCGGTTCCGGACGGCAAGTTCCCTCCCCATATTGACGGCGCGGAGGACTATCTGCGTCAAGTCTGCGAGCAGAGGGCGGCGGACATGTACGGATCGCCTTTGCCCCCGGAGATTCGGCAGCGCCTGGACCGGGAACTGAATTCCATCATCGACAACGGATACGCGGTCATGTACCGGTCGGCGGAAATGCTGGTGGACAAATCTCTGAAGGACGGCTATCTGGTCGGCTCCCGGGGATCCGTGGGATCATCCTTCGCGGCGACCATGTCCGGGATCACCGAGGTCAATCCGCTGCCGCCCCATTATCTGTGCCCCGGCTGCCGGAACCTGGAGTGGGGCGATCTGCAGGAATTTGACTGCGGCGTGGACATGCCGGACAAGGTCTGCCCGGTCTGCGGCACCCCGTACCGGAAGGAAGGGTTCAACATCCCCTTCGAGACCTTCTTGGGCTTTAAGGCCAACAAAGAACCGGATATCGACCTGAACTTCGCCGGCGAATACCAGGGGACGGCGCAGAAATACGTGGAGGAGATCTTCGGGGCGAAGAACGTCTACAAGGCGGGCACCATTGCCGCCGTCAAGGACAAGACGGCCTACGGCTTCGTGGCCAGGTACTTCGAGGAACGGGGCATCAGCGTCAACCGGGTGGAAATGGATCGTCTGACGTCCTGCTGCGCGGGCGTGCGCAGGACGAGCGGTCAGCATCCCGGCGGCATCATCATTGTTCCCGAGGGACACGAAATCTATGAGTTCTGTCCCGTGCAGCACCCGGCTAACGATGTGAACTCCGATGTGGTAACCACCCATTTTGACTACCATTCCATCGAC
>JAUNRL010000213.1 GCA_030535715.1 Bacillota bacterium | reverse complement strand
AAACGCAGTAATATCAAGGTTTAGAAGGCTATTACTACCATAGAATGGGTATAGTATGGTTATCGAAGAAACCGAGTCCCCCCCCCGGGGGAGAAAGGCAATCCCATCATGAATATGACCGAACTGATCAAACAGACACCGCTGGTGGCGGACATGGCCGGCTGCAATGAGCTTTTCTGGGTCAACCCGAAGGTGAAGAGGCCCGTTCCGAAGGAAGAGATCGTGAATATCGATGAGGCAGAGGCCAGACTTCTGCGTTTCGCCCCTTTCATCGCAAAGGTATACCCGGAAGTGCTGGAGGGCATCATAGAGTCGCCTCTCTCAGAGATCCCGGAGATGAAGGATGCCCTGGCCATGGATACGGGCGGCGTACTGCAGCTGGCGGATATTCCAGGAAGGCTTTTTCTGAAGTGTGACAGCCATCTGCCCGTTTCCGGATCCGTCAAGGCCAGAGGAGGAATCTACGAAGTGCTGAAGTTTGCCGAGGAGGTGGCTGTCGAAAATGGCTTGCTGACCACGGAGGATGACTACAGCAAGCTGGCAGATCCGGAATTCCGGCAGCTGTTTTCCCGGTACAGCGTAGCGGTGGGCTCGACGGGAAATCTGGGCCTTTCCATCGGCATCATGAGTGCCCGGCTGGGATTTCAGGTGACGGTGCATATGTCCGCGGACGCCCGTCAGTGGAAAAAGGATCTGCTCCGGACTAAGGGCGTGACGGTAAAGGAATACCCCGACGACTACGAGGCGGCCGTGGCCCAGGGCAGACGCGAGGCCCAGGCCGATCCCCGCTGTCATTTCGTTGACGATGAAAACTCGCTGGATCTGTTCGCCGGATACGCGGTGGCGGGCAAACGGCTGAAGGCGCAGATGGATGCCATGGACATCACCATCGACGAGCAGCACCGGCTTTATGTCTATCTGCCCTGCGGCGTGGGCGGAGCGCCGGGCGGCGTGACCTACGGCATTCGGGAATACTTCGGCGAAAACGCCTGGTGCTTCTTCGCGGAACCCACCCATGCTCCCTGCATGATGCTGGCGCTGGCCACGGGGATGGGCAACCGGATCGCCGTGAAGGACATCGGCATCGACGGCATCACCGAGGCAGACGGCCTGGCGGTGGGCCGGGCATCGGCACTGGTGGCGAAAGCCATGGAGAGTCGTCTTGACGGCTGCTTCACGGTGGACGACGGCAGGCTGTATCCCTATCTGGCCATGCTGCAGGACACGGAGGATCTGTTTATCGAACCCTCGGCCTGCGCCGGATTCGCCGGTCTGGCCTGTGTGGCGAACGGCATCGGTGAAGTGCCGGTTCCCGATGAGAATTCCATTCATATTGTCTGGGCTACCGGCGGCAGCATGGTGCCGGAAGAGGAAAAAGAGGAGTACTATAGAAAAGGCTGCCGGAAGCTGGGCTTCATCTGATGAGAGGAGGGACGATGGCGGACTGGAGAACCATGACCCCCCAGGAGGGGCAGAATGCGCTGGAAGAACACGTGAAGAGGACGCTGTATGAAAACAACGTTCTGCAGAAGGATACGCTGAACGGCCTGATGAAGTGCGCCGGCGGCGGCTGCTCCTTCGCGGAAGGGACGCTGACCTTTCGTTTCCCCATTCAGGACTGGCAGGCTAATCGGGTGGGGAAGCTGCACGGCGGCATGATCTGTACGGCCTTTGATCTGACCATCGCGGCGCTGGCCCGGTTTTATGCCGGAAAAAACTTCGCGCCC
>JAUNRL010000048.1 GCA_030535715.1 Bacillota bacterium | reverse complement strand
AGAGTACTGGAAATGAGGAAAATTGCGGTAATGACCAGCGGTGGCGACGCGCCGGGCATGAATGCGGCGCTGCGGGCTGTTGTCCGGACGGGAATATCCAAAGGCATGGAAGTTTATGGCATCCGTCACGGATACGAAGGCCTGCTGGACGGCGAAGTCGAAAAACTGGAATGGCGTTCAGTGGGAGAGATCCTTCACCGGGGAGGAACGATCCTCCGTACGGCACGGAGCAAGAGGTTCTTTGAAGAAGAGTGGCAGGACAAGGCGGTGAAGATTCTGGAAGTGTTCGGCATTGAGGGTCTGGTAGTCATCGGCGGGGACGGATCCTTCCGGGGCGGACTGGAACTGGCGAAGCGCGGCATCACCGTCATGGGCGTTCCGGGAACCATCGACAACGATCTGGGTTATACGGATTTTACTATCGGCTTCGATACGGCGGTTAATACGGTGCTGAGTCTTATCTCCAACATCCGGGATACGTCCTCCTCCCATGAACGGGCCACGATCATCGAGGTCATGGGCAGGCGCTGCGGCGACATCGCCCTTTACGCGGGCTTGGCCGGCGGAGCGGACGGGATTCTGATTCCGGAGATTGAGCTGGATGTGAACCATCTCTGCACGGAGATTCTGCGCGGACATAACGCCGGCAAGGGCCACTGTCTGATCCTGAAGGCGGAGGGAGTGCCTGTCGATACGGAAGAGCTGGCCCGTATGCTGGAGGAAATCACCGGCTGGGAGACCCGGGCGGTGGTGCCGGGGCACATTCAGCGGGGTGGAAGCCCGACGCAGGCGGATCGCGTGCTGGCTTCCCTGACGGCCGCCAAGGCGGTGCAGCTGCTCTACGATGATGCGGATAGCAAGGCGGTGGGCGTCAGCCAGGGAGAAGTCTTCGCGGTTGATCTGGCGGAAGCGCTGGAGATGAAGCGGGACTACGATACCCGAATGGTTGAACTTGCCCTGACGCTCTGCTGATGATACACTATTCTGGGAGGGAAGAGAGATATGCTGATTAAACTGAACCGTGTCCTGAGAGTGCTCATCGCGATTGCCGGAGGCGTATTCCTGCTGATGGCGCTGATTGCGCGCATAGAGACCGAAGAGGATGACAACGACGGATTCCCCACAAGGGAATTTGATGATATCTGGTAAAGGGAGAGAAGGAAACCATGAGACTGTTGACCATTATTAGCGGTATTCTTATGCTGGTGACCGGTGTGTTCTGCTTCATCAATACAGGGCAGACATTCCTGACGCTGGCTTTTGTTGTCGGTATCGTCATGGTGCTGAACGGCATTATTCATACGTTGGCCTACCTGATCGGAAGAGGACTGCACAACAAAGGCGACAACAACGGCTGGATTCTGGTGGACGCGCTGATCACGCTGGTTCTGGGCATACTGGTGCTGTGCAATCAGCTGGTGGTGGATGTGGCCATTCCTATGGTATTCGGTATGTGGGTTCTGGTTTCCGGCATTCTCCGCGTGGAGGCGGCCAGCCACATCAACCGGGTGAAGAAGAGACGGAACTTCAAATCCACGCTGGTCACGGGCATTCTGACGGTGGCTGTCGGTGTGTTTGGCTTCATCGATCCGCTGGTTGCCTGGCTGTCGGTGGTGTTCCTGCTGGGGCTGTTCCTCTGTATGCAGGGAATCAACATCATCGAGCTGGGCATCAATATGCCGCACGAAAAACGGGATTATGTCAAGGTGTATAAGCGCCGGCGTAAAGCGGTGAAGATTTCCAGTGCCGACGAGACGCCGGAGGCCGTCGCCGAGCGGCTGGAAGCCCGTGAAGATCAGCAGCAGGCGGCGGAACAGGAGGCCGAGCGGCTGGAAACCATAGGAGCGGTGATCAATGAGCCAAAAGGTTGATGTCTGCATCATCGGCGCGGGAGCGGCAGGTCTGGCGGCGGCCAATGCTCTGGATCCCCGGCTCCGCATCTGTCTGATCGATAAGAATGAAATCCCGGGTCGAAAGATCCTGGCTGCCGGCGGAGGGCGGTGCAATCTGACCAACGCGGCCTGCAGCCGGCATCAGGAGACTCTGGATTTTTTTCGTGGACTCGGCCTGGAAACCGCGGCTGACGAAGAAGGCCGGTACTATCCCTATTCCGGCTGCGCGGTGGATGTGGCCGAAGCCCTCGTGAACGGGCTGGCCGGCCGCGACGTCTGCTGGATTCTGCCCGCGGAGGTGATCTCGGTTGATCCGGAGCACGCAAAGGCAACGGAGGCGCAGGATCAGACGGAAGGGGAAGACGGTCCCTGTTTCCGCGTGTCCTGGGTTCGCCGGAGCGGGAAAAAAGGACTTCCGGAGGACATCCTTCCGGGTGCGGCGCCCTTCGGCTCGGAAAGCGAGGTTATCGCCGACCGGGTTATTCTGTGCACCGGCGGCAAGGCAGCGCCGGTTTTCGGCACCACGGGAGACGGCTACCGTCTGGCCCGGTCTCTGGGTCATGGGGTTAGCCGGGTCTATCCCATCCTGACCGGAATCCGCTGCCTGCTGCCGAAGCAGCTTGCGGGCATCCGCGCCAGGGGAATTGTCCGCCTGCTGGAAGACGGTGTCTGCATCGCGAAAGAGACGGGACAGATTCAGTTCACTCCGGAGGGGCTGTCGGGAATCTGCATTTTTGATCTGACGCTCCATATTCGGCTGCGGGAGGGGGAAAAGCCGGCGGACGGATTTGCCCGTTATCAGGTGGAGGTGGATCTGGCGCCGGACTTTGCCGCAGAGGAAGTTGTCCGTCGCGCCTCTTCCTTCGGAATTGTCACCCGGAAGCTGGCGGAGGCTGTCCCGCCGGAGAAACTCAAATGCTGGCGTCTGCCCGTAGAAAGGGTCTGGGGCTGGGATAAGGCCCAGTGCACCGCCGGAGGTGTGGAGCGGGAACAGATCAATCCGGAAACCATGGAATCTCTGCTCTGCCCGGGACTGTTCTTTGCCGGAGAACTGCTGGATCGTCAGGGCCCCTGTGGCGGATACAACCTGCAGAACGCCTGGGAGACCGGCCTCCGGGCCGCCCGGGAGATCAGCCGCCGGACGGCGGATTCGTGCCGGTGTATGTCCGGTGCAGGGAAGCAGACGACGGAGAGGTGAAGGGCTTGCGGTATCAGATCAGCGAAATCCGGCTGAACCCGGAGGAATACGCGGACCGGGAAAACCGGATGAGTATTCTGGAGAGGAAGATCCTCCGGAAGCTCCGGATAAAGGAAGCCGAAATCAGGGACATCCGGATCCTGAAGGAATCCGTCGACGCCCGGAAGAAACCGCAGGTCTTCGCGGTCTATACGCTGGCTTTTGACTGTGGTCAGCAGCTGCCTCTGCGCCCGTGGACGGAGGAACGGTATATCCCGCCCAACGGGGAGGAAGCCGCCCGGAAGATCCGGACAGGAGAGATTCCCCGTCCGGTCATCGCCGGATTCGGTCCCTGCGGGCTGTTTGCGGCGCTGATTCTGGCCGGAGCCGGATGCCGGCCCATCGTGCTGGAGCGGGGAAAGCCCGTGGAGAAACGGATGCGGGATGTGGAACAATTCTGGCAGGGAGGCGGACTCAATCCGGAATCCAACGTCCAGTTCGGTGAAGGCGGTGCCGGAACCTTTTCCGACGGCAAGCTCACTACGGGGATCCGGGATAAGCGGATCCGCCTGGTGCTGGAGGAATTCGTCAGCGCGGGAGCCGGGGAGGAGATCCTGTACCGGCAGCGGCCCCACATCGGGACGGACCGCCTGCGTCGGATCATCCCCCGGATCAGGGAGAAGATTCTTTCCCTGGGCGGGGAGATCCGCTTCGAAACGAAACTGACCGGCCTGATCACGGAACAGATTCCGCCCTTCGAGAAATCCGCCGGGGGAGAACCGCCCGATCCGGAAAGCCCCGAAAGCCGCCGGCCGGCTAGAGAAAAAGCCGGAGACAGGCGGCTCTCCGGCGTAAGGATTCGGTGCGGCGGCCGGGAAGAGCGCCTTCCCGCGGAGCATCTGATCCTGGCCGTGGGGCACAGCGCCCGGGACACCTTCCGGATGCTCCGCGAGGAGGGCGCTGCCATGGAGCCCAAGCCCTTCAGCATCGGTGTGCGGGTGGAGCATCCCCAGCGGGATATCGATCGGGCCCAGTACGGATACGCGGATCAGGCGAAGATCTTCGGGCCGGCGGAATACCGGCTCAGCCACCGCTGTGAGAATGGACGCGGAGTGTACACCTTCTGCATGTGTCCCGGCGGCCAGGTGATCAATGCCTCGTCCGGCGGGGAACAGGCGGTGACCAACGGCATGAGCAACGGGGCCCGGGACGGCGCCTGGGCCAACAGCGGCCTGCTGGTGGATGTCCGCGTGGAGGACTTCGCCCGGGGAGATGATCCTCTGGCCGGGGTTGCCTTTCAGCGGAAGTATGAGCAACTGGCCTGGGAGCAGACGAGGCGGCAGAATGCCTCGGGCGCGGGACTGCCCGTCAGCACTTGGGAGAGGTTCCGCGACAGCGACGAAGATCCAGTCTGCCGGTCCCTTCCCGGGTTTGCCGTGGACGGCATTCGGGAGGCCATGCCTTATCTGGGCCGGAAGCTGCGGGGGTTTGATCGGGAGGACACCCGGATGACGGCGGTGGAGAGTCGCAGTTCCTCACCGGTGCGCGTTCTGCGTGACGAAGAGGGACAGAGCACGATCCGGGGCCTGATGCCCGCGGGAGAGGGGCCGGGCTATGCCGGCGGAATCATGTCCGCGGCTGTGGACGGAATCCGCGCGGCAGAGCGTGTGATTGAGCGGATGAACGCGTTCCCGGAGGGCGAAACAGAAGAGACAGAACACCACAGAGAATGAGGGAGGAAGTATGCAGGAACAGCGATACTCCGGGATACAGGAGGAAGTCCGCCTGACGTTGGACGAAGCCGTCGAGCGTAGCGAATTGTTCGGCAGCATGGACCGGAATCTGCGGGACATCGAACAGAAGTGCCGTGTCATGATCATTCAGCGGGACAACGAGCTGGTGATCCGCGGCGAGCGGGCGCGGGAAACGGAGGGCATCGTCAGGGAGATGTCCGATGTCCTTCGGCGCGGCGAAAAGCTGGATCAGCAGAAGATCGGATACATTATGGAGCTGAACAGGGAAGGAATATCCTACGGCGAGCAGAATGCGGCAAAGGACATCATCTGCTTTACCCACGAGGGCAGGCCGCTGCGCCCGAAGACTCTGGGCCAGCGAAAGTATGTGGAGGCGATCCGGGAAAAGGAAATCGTCTTCGGCATCGGACCGGCGGGAACGGGTAAGACTTACATCGCTGTCGCTATGGCGGTGAACGCCTTCAAAAACCGGGAAGTACAGAGAATCATTCTGGCCCGGCCGGCGGTGGAAGCCGGTGAGCGGCTGGGGTTTCTGCCCGGCGATCTGCAGGAAAAGGTGGATCCCTATCTGCGGCCGCTCTACGACGCCCTCTACGATGTCCTGGGACGGGAGACGGCGCTGCGCCTGAAAGAAAAGGAGATTATCGAGGTGGTCCCTCTGGCCTATATGCGGGGGCGGACGCTGGACAACTCCTTCATCATCCTGGATGAGGCGCAGAACACCACCTCGGAGCAGATGAAGATGTTTTTGACCCGGATGGGGTTTGATTCCAGAGTCGTTGTCACCGGCGATATCACCCAGATTGATCTGCCCCGGGACAGGCGATCCGGTCTGGTGGAAGCGGAGAAAGTTCTCCGCGGTGTAGAGGAGATCAGCTTCTGCCGCCTGCAGGATGTGGATGTGGTCCGTCATCAGCTGGTCAAGAAGGTAATCAGCGCCTACGAGGCCTGGGAAAACAAACAGTCGGAGCGGCAGTAACGGAGGGAACAGCAGATGGTTATCTGGATGGAAGACAGCAGCGGAATCGGGAAAGGGACAAAGGCAACCCTTTCCCGGGCCGCCGATCTCTGCCTGCAGGCGGAGAAACTCGAAGAGCCGCAGCGGTATGCCCTGAGCCTGACCGTGGCGGATGAGGAGGAGATCCGGCAGATCAACCGGGATTTCCGCGGCATCGACCGGGTGACGGATGTGCTGAGTTTTCCCCAGTTTGAGGGAACGAAGGAGATTCGGCAGGCTCTGCCGGCCGGATATGTTGAGGACGGAGCGCCTGGAGAGGAAACCGCAGAGAGATCCGCGGAAGAAGCGGAGGACGACGGAAACAGGATTCCCCTGGGCGATGTGGTGATCTGCCGGGAACGGATCCGTCAGCAGGCGGAAGAATACGGTCATTCCGAGCGGCGGGAGCTGGTGTACCTGTTCGTGCACAGCGTACTGCATCTTCTGGGATATGATCATATGGAGGAAGAGGACAAGAGGCGGATGCGTGCCAGGGAGGAAGAAATCATGACCGTCCTGGGCATTGCGCGGGAGAAAGAAAAATGATGGATTACCGGGAACTGTATAAGATTGCGAAGGAAGCGGCGAAGAACGCCTATGCGCCCTATTCCCGTTTTCGTGTGGGGGCGGCGCTGCTGACCGCCGGCGGAAAGGTGTATACGGGCGTCAACGTGGAGAACGCTTCCTACAGCGCAGGCATCTGCGCCGAGCGGACAGCCTTCGTCAAGGCCATCTCCGAGGGGGAGAGGGAGTTCGCTGCCATAGCCGTTGACGCGGGCAATGCGCCGGCGGTGCCCTGCGGCATCTGCCGCCAGTTCATGGCGGAATTCGCGCCGAACATCGACGTCATCACCGGACCGATGAAGGAGGACGAGGCAGGCGGCGGCCTGCGGGTGCGGCCGCTGTCCCAGCTGCTGCCGGAAGCCTTCGCGCTGCAGACGGAGCAACCGGAGTAACGGAGGGAGAAGGACCATGAAATCGGGATTTGTAGGGATTGTCGGACGGCCCAATGTGGGCAAGTCCACCCTGCTGAACAGCATACTCGGCGAGAAGATCGCCATCACCACCGATAAGCCCCAGACCACGCGGAACACCATCCGGGGCATCTATACCCGGCTGAGCGATGGGGCGGACGACGGCGTGCAGATGATTTTTATCGACACTCCGGGCATCCACAAACCCCGGAACCGCCTGGGCGAATACATGACGGAAGCGGCCATCGGCACTTTCCGCGAGGTGGACGTCATCCTGTTTCTGGTGGACAGTCCGCTGGATCAGGGCCCGGGAGACCGGTACATCCTGGATCTGCTCCGGGAAGCGGATACGCCGAAGATTCTCGTCATCAACAAAGTAGATGAGATGGATCCGGAAGTATTCGAGGGGATTTTTCACGAGTATGAGGAAATGGATCTCTTTGACGCGGTATTCGGCATTTCCGCCCTGAAGGGCACCCATGTGGAGCAACTGGTGGACAGGGTATCCGCGTTAATGCCGGAAGGCCCCATGTATTTTCCGGAGGACATGGTAACCGAGGATCCGGTCCGTTTTATTGCCAGTGAAATCATCCGGGAAAAGATCCTGCTCTATATGGAAGATGAGGTGCCCCACGGCGTGGCTGTGGAAATCGAGTCCTTTGAGGAAGCGGAAAATCTGACCCGGATCAGCGCGGTGATCTACTGTGAACGGAAGTCCCATAAGGGGATGATCATCGGTAAGGGCGGCCGCAAACTCAAGGGCATCGGCAAGAGCGCCCGGAGCGAGCTGGAGGCCCTGCTGGGCACGAAGGTCTTCCTGCAGACCTGGG
>JAUNRL010000047.1 GCA_030535715.1 Bacillota bacterium | reverse complement strand
TATTCTACCACCGCCGACAACCTGTGGCAAGGAGTCTTTTCCCGTCTTCCCCCCCCCGGCGCAGCGCCTGCATTTTCGATTCGCGAAACGGCCCGGCACTAGTAGATGGATGTCTTATAGATGAATTTGACCTTGCCGTCCATGCCGTCAGGCAGCCGGGTAAAGGACTTATACTCCTGACCGGCATCGATGGTGTCCCGCAGGTCATCGATGGACCCCTTCAGATCTCCATTGTAGAGATCGACGATTTTTCGGATACCCTCCTGATACAGTCCTCCCATGCCGTCCCGCAGCTGCCGGGAACCGTCATTGAGGCGGCTCACCCCGTCGGAGAGCCGGTAGGTATTGTCCTCCAGAGAATTCATGGCGTCCGCCAGGCCCTTCGCGCCGGCAGCCAGCTGCTTCTCGCCGCCGACCAGTGACCGGCTTCCTTTGGTCAACTGGTCAAGGCCGGTGGACAGCGCACCCTCCGGAGCAATGGCCTGGGAGACAGTATTATTCAGCTGACCCAGGCCAACATCGACTACGGTCAGGCCGCCGATGATGGTGTCCTGCTGCTGTCCCTTTTCCGGTTCATAGACGCCCAGCGCTTTGGAGGACTCGGCCAGCCCGGCCTTCACGCCGTTGACCAGCTTCAGCGCGTTTTTCAGTTCCTCGTCCTGGCCGCCTGCCTGTGCCGCCATCTGGCTTTCCGCTTTCTTTCCGGCGGAGGAATCGTCGGACGTGTCGCCGGCCAGTTTCTGCGCATAAGACTTCATGGTTCCGGTTTTATCCACCAAATCCCCGTATCCGGCCGCCTTCAGTGCGTCGGAATGCTTGCTGACCGCCGCATCCACTTCCTTCAGGTATTCCGCCAGGGCGGCCGCCTCGTCCGCATCCGATGCACTCTTCACCTCCATGGTTTCCACGCTGTTGCCGGAGACGTCATTGGGGACGTACTTTTTGATCAGATCAGCTGCGTTTGTCAGGCTGCTGATCGCGCCAGGATTGGTTTCGGTTCCGTCCAGGCCGGCCTTGATCGTTCCCAGTCCCGCCAGCACGTTGTCCGTTCCTGTCTCCAGCTGGCTCGTGGCCGTCACCACATTTCCCATGCTTTCCTTCAGCTGTTCCCCCAGAGTGCTGAGGCCGCCGTTAAGTTTTTCCGCGCCCTCACGGGCGTCGCCGGTACCGTCGCTGAGTCGATTGGCGCCGGACTTCAGCTGATCCACACCACTTTCCAGTTTCGGCATACTGCCGTTCATGGTATGAATCCCCCGGTAGAGGAGATCGGAACCGCTGACCAGCGCCTTCGCTCCTTTGTCCAGCTGTTTAATCTGATCATCGTAATCCAGATCGGGCAGGTCCTCTCCGTCCAGATCTTCAAAGATCGAGTTGGTCACCACGGTCATCATATCCTGCACGGAGAAATCATCCGCCGTTCCCCGGATGGTGAAGCTGTCGCTCAGATCCACATCCACATCAAGGCGGTCAAGACGGAGGGCTTCCCGCAATCCAGGGGCCGCCATGCCCACGACGATCTGCTTGTTCCCGTCGTCCAGGATCTTGCCGTTGTCGATGGTGACATCCGTCAGACAGTTGTCCCGGATGATGAATCCGGTGAGGGCGAGGAACGGCACCACCGTGTTGCGGCCGTTCACATTGACGGTGGCGGTGTTTTCAAAATCAAAGGTCATCTTCACCTGTCCGCTCTTTCCTTCCAGTTCCTCTCCCGAAACCTGCTCTCCGTCCAGCGTATAGGTGATCTGCATGATCACCGGGAGTTTTCCGGCGGATTTCCCGTCGTAATAGATATCCTTGCCGCCGGCCTTCCAGATGATCTGATTCTCTTTTCCCTTGCTGAAGGTTTCGTCGCCCTTGACGTTCTCGATCTCCGTCAGATCGGTTTCGTCGTTGATCGTATCCGCCCTCATGCTGTTCTTCAGATGATCGCTGACCGTAATGTCTTCCGGAACGCCGGACGGATCGGTCACCACGTAGACCGTCTCCTCTTTCGCCATCCCGGCGTCTGCGGCGAACGCCGGCACGGTGCTCACGGTCAGAGCGAGGACTGCGGTCGCGGTCAACGCAAGGATGCGGTTGCCTGTGCCTGATCTCCATTTCATTGTATTCCCTCCCCCGCTGTCTGCGGTTCAGCATTTGCATTTGATTTATCCAGAAATCCCCGGCTTGTCCTCACGATGATTCCGTCAAAGAGGACGAAGAACGCCGGCACGATGAACATGACCACAAAGAGACTGATGATGGCGCCCCGGGCCATGAGCATGCACAGGGAGCCGATCAGGTCGATGTCCGAATACAGACCCACGCCGATGGTCGCGGAGAAAAAGGCCAGCGCGCTGACCAGCACCGAGGGCATCGATGTGGAATGAGCGATATGGATAGCCTCCTTCTTCGGATGCCCCGCAAAGCGCTCCCGTTTGTACCGGGCAGTCATGAGGATGGCGTAGTCCACCGTGGAACCCAGCTGCACCGTACCGATGATGATCGATGTGATGAAGGCCAGCACCGTCCCCGTATAGTAGGGTATGCCCAGGTTGATGAAGATGCCCAGTTCGATGGACGCCACCAGAATGACCGGCAGGGAGATGGACTGCAGAGCGATCAGGAGAATGAGGAAGATCGCCCCCACGGAAACGGCGGTGACCACCTTGAAATCCCGGTCGGTGATGACGATCAGTTCCTTGGTGCAGGGCGCTTCGCCGATGAGCATCGACCCCTTGTCATATTTGTGGGTGATGGCGCTGATCTCGTCGATCTGCCGGTTGACCGCGTCACTGGCGACGGCATATTCCGAATTGATGATCGCCAGCTCATAATTTTCGTCCGCCAGCTCGTCACGCAGCCGGTTGGGCACCATAGAATCGGGAATGGTGGGCCCCAGTGCCCCTTCCAGACTCAGGGTGTACCCCACTCCCTTCACGTTTTCAATCTCATGCATCATATCCCGCACATCCCTCTGGGGCGTATCTGCATCGATGAGCAGCATGTGAGTGCAGTTCATATTGAAATCATCCGCCAGTTTCCGGTTCGCCGCGGCAAAGGGCAGCGTCTGGGGAATGCTTTGATCCAGCTTATAGTACACATCCGTGTGCCGGTACCCGTAAAAAGCCGGTCCCAGCAGAATCAGGAAGATAGCGGCGAAGATCAGCGGCCGTTTCACGATGGCGGCGGACAACCGGTCGAATCTGGGCATCAGAGGTCTGTGCCTGGTCCGGTCGATCAGCCGGTCGAAGCAGAGGATCATGGACGGCAGGATCGTCACGCTGCAGATCACGCCGATGAGCACGCCCCGGGCCAGCACAATGCCCATATCCAGTCCCAGCTGGAAGGTCATGAAACAGAGAGCCAGGAATCCGGCAATGGTCGTTGTGGAGCTGCTGATGACGGAGACGAGGGTTCTGGCGATGGCGTTGGCCATGGCCTCCTCGTTCTCCATCCCCATCTTGTTCCGGTGTTCCTCGTAGCTGTGCCACAGGAATATGGAATAATCCGTGGTAACGGCCAGCTGCAGAACCGAAGCGATAGCCTGGGTGATGAAGGAGATCTCACCGGTGAACACGTTGGCTCCCATATTGTACAGGATGGCCAGCCCGATCCCGGAAATGAAGATCACCGGAATGGCGAAGGAATTCATAAACAGGCCCAGAACGATCATGGCCAGGAGTACCGCCACGGCCACATAGATCGGTTCCTCGTGCTCGATCAGTTCCTTCAGATCCTCCACGAAGCAGGACATTCCGCTCATGAAGCCCTGTTTGCCCAGGATATGCCGGATTTCGGTAACTGCCTCCAGAGTCACATCATCGGAGGTGGGCGAATCAAAAAAGATCGCCATCAGCGTTGTATCGCCGCTGTTGAATTTCTGGTATATGCTTTCGGGGAGAATGGTTTCGGGGACAGACAGATCCAGAATGGTATCGTACCAGATGACCGTGGCCACGTGATCCACATCCTCGATCTGCTTCTTCATCTTCGCCACATCCTTCATGCTCATGCCGTCCACCATGACCATGGAGAAGCCTCCCTTGCCGAATTCATCCAGGAGAATGTTCTGTCCCCTGATGGTGTCGATGCTGTCGGGCAGGTAGGTCAGCACATCGTAGTTGATCCGGGTATTGATGACACCAAAAACGGACGGAATCAACAGCAATACCGCCACGATGAGTATGATTTTTCGCTTTCCAACGACCGCGCGCCCGAACCTCAGCATGAAACGAACCTCTCCTTACTGGTTCATCATATTTAACACCGGCCGGATCCGTCATAGACATGAAGAAGACGAGTGTACAAATTTTGTGCACTTGTACGAAATTGCTCAAACCGTCAGACGGCTCCGGATACGGAATCCTCTCCTTTGGCAAAGGCGATCCGTTGCCTTTGCAAATCCATATTAACAGAAATCCCGCCCATGGTGTATAATCTTTTCAGAATCTGACTGCAGGAGGTTATTATGGATCCAAGAATCAACAGACTGTCATCACTGCTTGTCGGCTATTCCTGCCGCGTTAAACCCGGGGACCGGGTGCTGATCAGTTACGAAGGCGAATGCTGCAGAAGCCTTGCCCGGCAGCTGATCAAGGACATTTACGAAGCCGGTGGTTTCCCCTACGCGGAGCTTCGGGATTCAGCCATCAGCCGGGAAATCATGCTGCGCTGCACCGAAGAGCAGATCCGTTTCCAGGACGAAATCGCTCTGGCGCAGATGAAAGGCATGCGGGCCTATATCGCCATCCGGGCGGGAAACAACACGGCCGAGCTGGCCGACGTGCCCGCGGAGAAACTGAATCTATACAGCCGCATCGACTGGCGGGTCAACGAAACCAACTGGGTGGTGCTGCGCTATCCCAACGCGTCCATGGCCCAGCTGGCGGGCACCAGCCAGGAGGCCTTCGAGGACTTTTACTTTGACGTATGCACCCTGGACTACGCGAAGATGAGCCGGGCCATGGATCCGCTGGTGAAACGGATGAACCGGACCGATCAGGTGCATATCAAAGGGCCGGAAACCGACCTGTGCTTTTCCATCAAAGGCATCGGCGCCGTCAAGTGCGACGGCGAAAAAAACATCCCCGACGGCGAAGTGTACACCGCACCCGTCCGGGACTCCATGAACGGAACCATTTCCTATAACACGCCCTCCGAAGAGCAGGGCTTCACCTACGAAAACATCGTGTTCACCGTCCGCAACGGAAAGATCGTCCAGGCCTCCGCCAATAATGATGAGCGAATCAACCAGCTGCTGGACACCGACGACGGCGCCCGCTTCTTCGGCGAATTCGCCCTGGGCGTCAATCCCTACATCCTTCATCCCATGAAAGATACCCTCTTCGATGAGAAGATCGCCGGCAGCTTCCACCTGACCCCGGGTATGTGCTACGAGGACGCCCCCAACGGCAACAAATCCGCCATCCACTGGGATCTGGTCATGATCCAGCGGCCGGAATACGGCGGCGGAGAGATCTGGTTTGACGATGAACTGATCCGAAGGGACGGCATCTTTCTTCCGGAAGATCTGCAGGGACTGAATCCGGAGAACCTGAAATAGGCTCTCCGGACCGCGATTGCCGGAGTTTTCTGCGGAGCCGGACAGATGAATCGTCAGGCGCTATTTCCCGAAGCCGGCTTCTTCGACGGTGACGTTTCTGCCGGCCAGTTCATTCATGCTCTTATCCCCAGCTTCCTTGAGAATGACTTTTTCTCCGTTTTTGATCCGGGTCAGCAAACTCTGGTAATCGGCCGTGCTGAAACTCTCAAACCGGGCGTTGACCATCTCCAGGCTGATGCCGTCGTTTTCGATGGTATAGTTGAAGATGGAATTACCCTTGAAGTTATTGTGCATATAGGTCTTCAGGATGTCATCCACCGCGGTGCCGATGCCCTTTTTCGCAGAGGTGATCACCGTCTCCGACAGGGCGCTCTGATCCTCATCCACACCGATGACCTTCCCGCCGGATGATTCCGCAGCCTTCATGACCGAAGAACCGATGGATCCGCCGCAGACGAAGATGATCTCCGTACCGTCCGCGTACCAGCCGGAGGCGTACTCCTCGATTTCTTTCGACGCGTCGCAGGTTTCCGTGTAAGCGGTCTTCACCTGAACGTCCTTCACGCCCTTATCCTCTGCCGCCGCAGCGATACCCTGAACATAACCGATCTCATACCGCCTGACCGCCGGCATCTCCTTTCCGCCCAGAAATCCCAAGGTCCGGTACCCGTCGCAGACCGCCGCATAGCCCGCCAGATATCCGGCCTGTTCCTCGGCGAAGAGCACGCCGGTGCTGTTGGTCGCCATCTCGTAGTTATGGTCGTCATCCCTTGCCACGCCGTCCAGCAGGACGAAATACGTGTCCTCGTACTTTTTCTGCGCCGCGAACACCGTGGTCTCATACCGGCTCCCGGCGAAAAAGAGCACCTTCGCCCCTTTTTTCCTGGCCTGCTCCACGGCCTTCAGGGCGGCTTGCGTGGAATCGTCTTTCGCCGGATAATACCGGCAGGTCATCCCATATTTCTCGCCGAAGGCCTGAATGCTGTTCCATGTGACCTCCTTGAAGTATCCGTCCTCCACGCCGGAGGGTTCGGTGACCATAGCGATTTCAAAGGATTCCGGCTCTTCGCTCTCCGGTTCGCCGCCGTCTCCGCAGCCGCACAGAATCAGCCCCCAGAGCAGGACGCAGAGCAGCAGAACCCCGATTCTCTTCTTTCGGTTTTTCCTGTTCATTCCGGCTGTCCTCCGATGACTGCGCGAATCAACGGCTGCGGCTGCGGCCGTTCATCTCCGATGACGAAGGCCTGCTCCGCCCGCCGGGCCGCCGCCTGCAGTTTTCGTTCGTCGCTGCTGTAGAGCACACAGAGGGGTTCGCCCTGCCGGACCGGGTCACCGATCTTATGGCGCAGGAGCACCCCCGCTCCGTGGTCGATATCGTCTTCCTTCGTTTCCCGGCCGGCTCCCGTCTCCTGGGAAGCCTGCCCGATCAGCATGGCGTCCAGTCCGGCCACATAGCCGTCCTCCGGGGCGGTCAGAACCAGCTGCTGTTCGCTGAGAACCAGACGCTCCGGCTCATCGACGACGGCGGGATCGCCACCCTGCCCGGCCACAAACTGCTTCATCTTGGCCAGACCCCGGCCGTCGGCCAGCGCCTGCTGCGCCATGTCGAAACCGACCCGGGCCGACTCCGCCTTTCCGCCCATGTGAATCATCAGGCCGGCCAGAGCCACCGACAGCTCGGTGATGTCCGTCTGGCCCCTTCCCTGCAGCACTTCGATGGCTTCCCGCACCTCCAGGGCATTGCCTGCCGCGCAGCCCAGAGGCTGGTTCATATCCGTGATCACCGCCCGGGTGTCCCTGCCGTCAGCCGTGCCGATCTCCACCATCATCTCCGCCAGCGCCCGGGCATCCTCCTCGTTCTTCATGAACGCGCCCCGGCCGCACTTGACATCCAGCAGGATCCCATCGGGGCCCGATGCCAGTTTTTTGCTCATGATACTGGAGGTGATCAGACTCAGGTTTTCCACCGTGCCCGTCACGTCCCGCAGAGCGTAGATCTTCTTGTCCGCCGGCGCGACGCTGGCCGTCTGGCCGATCACGGCGATCCCGTTCTCGTTGACCAGGCGGAAGAACTCATCCCTGGGTACGACGGTCCGA
>JAUNRL010000212.1 GCA_030535715.1 Bacillota bacterium | reverse complement strand
GTTTTCGGACAGACCGAGGGCATCGAATTCCTTCTCGCTTTCCTCGTACTGGTCGAAGCCGGAATAGTCGATGACGTCCGACCGCTCACCGTTATAATCATGATAAGTCTTCAGTCCTTCGGCGGACTCGTTGATCTGGTTGGACCACATGTTCATGCCCAGAGCGCCGAACACAAGGAACAGCAGCACCACACTGGAAACGATTTTCGATGTCGTCAGGTATCCCTCAGAACGCAAACTTCTGCGGTTCTCGATCACCCAGAGCAGCAGGAAGAGGCCAGCGAAGCCGATGCCGACGGCGATGTTCTTGATGCGGATCGCGGCGCCCAGATAGAACAGAATCAGCGCGACGGGATAATATCCCCAGGGCCGGCAGCGGATCATGGCGTCCACCAGCAGGAGCATACCCACCGTCACCAGCAGTGCGCTCGTCTTGGTAAACTGCAAAATGCAGTACTGATCAATGGAATACAGCGCCAGAATCATAATGAACAGAATCGTAAACCAGATTCTCCGTTCCAGATCCAAGATGACCTTCGTGATCATGGTAAAGGCAGCGAAAGACAGGAACACCTCCGTCACCACGAAAGCGTTGACCATGGGCAGCAGTTTTTGCAGTTCCACCAGAAGCAGGCAGAGATAGTAATCCACATATCCCGTATAGGGATCCCCTGCCTGAAGCCGGGAGGCAATGGCGTAGTCGTCGTTGGTTTCGTAGGACATGTACGTCAGGATCAGCGCCAGCACCAGAATGACGACGTTGATCAGAATCGCCCTGACCCAGTTGTTGCGGAATACCATATTCTGTGCCTCCCTCCGTTTCATGCCCATGATCCTGTTCCATTGTATCATCAAACAACGGTTGATAAAAGCATATAAAAAGATTAAAATGAAAGGAAGAAAATGACCGTAAGTAAGGATTGCTTTTCTATGCTGTATTCCATCATTATCCCCTGCTACCGTTCCTCCCATACCATCCGCCAGGTGGTGGAGCTGACCATGAAGGAAATGGTGCGCCTGGGGAAGACACCCTATGAATTTGTTCTGGTCGACGACTACTCCCCCGACGGGGGCGAGACTCTCTGCGAGCTGCATCGGCTGGCCGATGACTACCCCTCCGTGCGGATCATCGAACTGGCACAGAACGCAGGTCAGCACAATGCCGTCATGGCCGGGCTCAATGAAGTGCAGGGCGATATCATCATCTGCATGGACGACGACCTGCAGACTCATCCCTCCCAGCTGCCGGCTCTCTTCGCCGAATTCGACAAAGGATACGACATCGCCTACGGCTACTATCCGGAAAAGAAGCACTCCCCCTTCCGCAACTTCGGAAGCTGGGTCAACTATATGTCCGTCCGCATTCTGATCAACAAGCCCAAGGAACTGAAGACCTCCAGCTTCTGGATCATCCGGAAGTTCATCCGGGACTATTCCATCCAGTACCGAAGCGCCTTCACTCACCTGCAGGGTATCTTCCTGCGGACGACCAGAAACATTGTCAGCGTACCTATCCAGCACTTTGATCGGGCCTACGGCCACTCGGGCTACACCCTGAAGAAGCTGGCCAACCTCTGGTCCAACATCATGGGCTACTCCATCGTGCCCCTGCGGATTGCCCGGAACGCTGGCGTCTTCTTTTCCCTGATCAGTATCTGCGGCGCCATTTTCATCGCCCTGAAGAAGCTGATCGCGCCGACCAGCGCCGTAGGCTGGTATTCGATGATGGTCGCCATCTGCTTCTTCT
>JAUNRL010000046.1 GCA_030535715.1 Bacillota bacterium | reverse complement strand
CGAATTCAGACCGATGACAGAGAACAGTAAACAAGGAGAGCGAAGGTGAACAACAAGGAACTGCAGGAAAAAGCAAGGCAGGTGCGGGTGCTGATGATCGAAGCCCTGCACGCCGCCGGATCGGGTCATCCCGGCGGATCTCTGTCCGCCGCGGACATCGTGACGGCGCTGTATTTTGAGGAGATGAACATCGATCCGTCCGACCCGAAGAAAAAAGGGCGGGACAAATTCATCCTGTCCAAGGGCCACGCCGGTCCGGCTCAGTACGCCGCGCTGGCGGTTCGCGGGTATTACCCGCCGGAGGACATGATGCGTCTGCGGAAGCTGGGGTCGAAGTTCCAGGGCCATCCCAACATGCACTGCGTTCCCGGCATCGAAATGTCCACCGGATCCCTGGCACAGGGATTCAGCGCGGCGGGCGGCATGGCGCTGGCCAACCGGCTGGACGGCGATCCGGGGAGGATCTATGTGCTCCTCGGCGACGGGGAAATCCAGGAAGGCATGATCTGGGAGGCGGCCATGTCGGCGGCGCATTATCAACTGGACAACCTGGTGGCTATCGTGGACCACAACGGCCTGCAGATCGACGGCCAAAATGACGACGTTATGACCGTCATGCCCATCGCCGAGAAGTTTGAAGCCTTCGGCTGGAACGTGGTCAGCATCAGCGGTCACGACTTTGACGACATCCGCAGAGCCTTCGCCGAAGCGCGGGAGTGCAAGGGCCGGCCTACGGCTATCATTGCCGAAACCGTCAAGGGCAAAGGGGTTTCCTTTATGGAAAATCAGGCCGGCTGGCACGGCAAGGCGCCCGACGATGAACAGACAGCCCGGGCGCTGGAGGATCTCCGGCAGCCGGCGGAGGAAGAGAAGGGAGGACAGGCATAATGGCAGACAAGATAGCAACCAGGGCGGCCTATGGAGAGATCCTGCCTCAGCTGGGAAAAGAGTACCCCGACCTCGTGGTCATGGACGCGGATCTGTCCGGATCCACCAAGACGGCTGAGTTCCGCAAGGTCTTCCCCGAACGCTTCTTCAACATGGGTATCGCCGAGCAGAACCTTTACGGGCAGGCGGCGGGTCTGGCCCTGTCGGGCAAGATCGTCTGCGCCAGCACCTTCGCCATGTTCGCCACGGGAAGAGCCTTTGAGATCATCCGTAACGCCATCGGCTATACCGGCGCCAACGTGAAGATCTGCGCGACCCATTCGGGCATTACCGTGGGTGAGGACGGCGCCAGCCATCAGACCTTCGAGGACATTGCCCTCATGCGGACCATTCCCGGCATGACAGTCGTCAACCCTTCCGACGCGGTGGCGGCGAAGAAGCTGATCCGCCAGGCGGTGGAAAAGGACGGCCCCTTCTACGTGCGGCTGGGCCGGGCGGCGGTTCCCGTCTTTTACGGCGAAGAGGATGACATTGTTCTGAGCAAAGGCAATCTCGTCCGGGATGGAAGCGACGTGACCATCGTCGCCACCGGCATTATGGTCAGTTCCGCCTGGGAGGCGGCGCAGACCCTGGCGGAGGAAGGCATCGATGCCCGGATTATCGATATCCACACCATCAAACCCATCGATGAGGAGATTCTCGTGAAGGCGGCGAAGGAAACGGGACGGATTGTCACCGCCGAAGAGCATTCCGTCATCGGCGGGCTGGGCGATGCGGCGGCTCACGTTCTGGTGCGCAGATGTCCGGTCCCCATGGCCATGGTGGGTCAGCAGGACATCTTCGGCGAGTCCGGCAAGCCGAACCAGCTGCTGGAAAAATATGGTATGACTGCCGCCGACATCGTCTGCGCGGTGAAGAAACTGATGCCGGCGAAATAACGGAAAGGATAGCTATCGTCCATGATTGAGTTCAACAACGTCACCAAGTATTACAAGTCCAATGTAGGCCTGGATAATGTGACCGTACACATCAACAAGGGGGACTTCGTTTTTCTGGTTGGCCCAAGCGGCGCAGGAAAGTCCACCTTCGTCAAACTGATCCTGAAGGAGATCGACGCAGACAAGGGCACTATCCGGGTGCGGGGAGAGGACGTCACGAAGATGACCTCCCGGCAGATTCCGCTGCTGCGGCGCAACATCGGCATTGTGTTCCAGGACTTCCGTCTTCTTCCCAAGAAGACCGTCTACGAAAATGTTGCTTTTGCGATGGAGATTATCCATCAGCCCAGACGGGCGATCCGGAGGAACGTGCCCCAGGTGCTGAGCATGATGGGGATTTCCGAGTACGCCCAGAAGTATCCGGACGAGCTTTCCGCCGGTGAACAGCAGCGAGTTGCCATCGCGCGGGCTATTGTCAACCGGCCCAAGATCCTGATCGCCGACGAGCCGACGGGAAATCTGGATCCGGACACGGCCTGGGAAATCATGCAGCTGCTGAACACGATCAATATGCGGGGAACGACCATCCTGATGGTCACCCACGCCAAGGACATCGTGGACCGGATGGAGAAACGGGTCATTGCCATCGAGAACGGACGGATCGTCCGGGATGAGTTCGGTATGTACGGTTATATGCAGGCGCTGCAGGACACGGAAATGACCTTTGACACGGTGGAAGTGGAAACCCGGCGGCTCTTCAAGACCCGGTTCCGGAGAGGAGGGCAGCGCAGATGAGATTTTTCTATACGCTGAAGCAGGCCTTCATTCAGTTTTTCCGGAATCTGAACACGGGCATCGTCTCCATCTTCGCGATCACGGCCATGCTGCTTATTCTGAGCATTTTCTTCATCGCGGCCATTAACGTCAATATGGCGGCGGAGACCATCAAGGGCGATTACGATTCGATTCAGATCTACCTGACCGATGAGACGACGCCGGACGACGCCCAGATGATGGTGGCGGACATCCGGACCGTCAAGGGCGTGGAGGACGCCAGATTCCAGACCAAGGAAGAGGCCATGGCGGAGTTCAGGACCCGGTGGGGAGATAACAGTTATCTGCTGGACAACCTGCAGACCAATCCGCTTCCCAATTCGATCATCATTCAGATCGGCGATCTGGAACAGGCGGACGCCATCGCGGAGAAGGCGGCCACCTACGGCGGAGTGGAGGACATCAAATACTACAAGAATACCGTGGACAAGCTGCTGCGGGTGACGCGGTTTATCCAGATCTCCGCGGTTGTGGTGATGATCTTCCTGATCATCATCTCCATCATCGTGGTATCCAACACCATTAAGCTGACGGTGTTCAACCGCGCCGATGAGATCAGCATCATGAAATATGTGGGAGCGACCAACTGGTTCATCCGGGGACCCTTCCTGGTGGAGGGCATCATTATCGGGTTGATTTCTGCGGCGGTTTCCATCGGCATCGCGGATGCCATGTACCATAGGATTATCGATGCCATCGGCGATCAGATGATGTCCATGCTGTCCATGCGGATTGTGCCGGAGGAATTCCTGATCACCAATCTGGCCTGGATCTTCCTGGCTCTGGGGGTCAGCATCGGCGCCAGCGGAAGCATGATCTCCATGCGGAAATTCCTGAACGCGTAGAGGGAGGAAGGTCTGATGAAACGAATCGTGATTCTGAGCATCGCCTTCCTGATGGCCGCCGGACTTTCCGGTACGGTCTTCGCGGCGCCGAAGGATTCGGAATCCCTGGACAAACTGAACGACCAGATCCAGAAGAAGCAGGAGCAGCTTGACGAGGGCAAGCAGCGGGAAAAGGAGCTGATGACCACCATCGTGGACATTGAGCAGCAGATTGACGCGCTCCAGGCGGAGATCGCCAACAGTCAGGAAGACCTGAAGGTTCTGGAAGCGGATCTGAAGGAAGCGCAGAAAAAGGTCGATCAGCAGAACCGGGATCTGAGCGCCCGGTTGCGCAACATGTACAAGAACGGATCCGTGGGATTCATGGACGTGCTGCTGAATTCGGGCAGTTTCTCGGATTTCATGACGAATCTGGATATGGTGCAGCGGGTATACCAGAGTGACGCCGATGTTCTGCGGCAGATGCAGGAGGCTCATGACGAGATTGAGCAGAAGAAGCAGCAGGTGGAGGATCTGCGGGATGCTCTGATGACAGCAGAGGCCACGGCGGAGCAGGAGGTGGCGGAGGTTGCCTCGCAGAAGGAGAAGCTGGCCCAGTCCAATAAGGCTACCGAAGAGGCCATCGATGATCTGAAAGATGAAATGACGGCTCTGGAAGCGGAGCTGGCGGCCAAGGAAGCCAACGGAGAGATCAGCTCCAGCGACACCTCGGAATATACCGGCGGCGTTTTCGTCTGGCCGACGCCGGGCCATACCACCATTACTTCCGGCTACGGATGGCGGCGCTGTCCCTTCCACGGAAGGGAATTTCATGCGGCGCTGGATATCGGCGCGCCCTCGGGGGCGGCCATCGTGGCTTCGGCAGACGGCAAGGTCATCCATTCCGGCTGGTACGGCGGCTTCGGTAAATCGGTGATCATCGACCACGGCGGCGGACTGGTTACCCAGTATAACCACTGTTCCTCAACCATTGCCTCGGCAGGGCAGAAGGTGAAGAAGGGGCAGACCATTGCCAAGGTGGGCTCCACCGGGTATTCTACGGGACCCCATCTGGATTACCGCGTGTACAAGAACGGCGATGTGGTGGATCCGAGAGGCTACCTGAAATGAGAACGCCGAAGACCATTCTGGAACAGATCCTCTCCGGCAGAGGGCTGGATGATCCGGCCCTTCGGGAGGAATATCTTTCGCCTCTTCCGAAGGCCGCATACGATCCCTTTCTCATGCTTGGCATGCGGGAAGGGGTCGATCTTATCCGAGTTCATGCGGAGAAGGGAAACCGGATCTGCATATACGGAGACTACGATGCCGACGGCGTTACGTCCATCTGCATCCTGCGCAGCGTCCTGTCCCTGCTGACGGACAACCTGGACTGGTATATACCCTCCCGGTTTACGGAAGGGTACGGGCTGAACGTCGGTGCGGTGGAAGCGCTGCGGGCGGAGGGCACGGATCTGCTGATTACCGTGGACTGCGGCATCACCTCGGTCAGGGAGGTGGAACGGGCCCGCAGCCTGGGTATGGACGTACTGGTTACCGATCATCATCAGCCAGGGCAGGTGCTTCCGGACTGCGTGGTCATCGATCCCCGGCAGGAAGGCGAAAGTTATCCCTTCCGGCAGCTGGCCGGGTGCGGGGTTGCCTTTAAGCTTCTGCAGGCCCTGCAGAGAGCCTGCGGTCTTCCCAGGGAGATCGTCGGCGGGGCCCTCGATCTGGCGGGAACGGGAACCGTGGGCGACATCGTCCCGCTGGTTGACGAAAACCGTACGATGGTCAAGTACGGTATGGCGAAGCTCAATCAGAAGGACCGGCCTTCGCTGCGGGCACTGGCGGAGGCCATTTCCCTGGAGCGGATTACGTCGGAGAGCATTGCCTTCGGGATTGTTCCCCACATTAATGCGGCGGGGCGCATGGGTACCGCCGCCGATGCGGTTCGCCTGCTGATGGCGGAAGATGAGGAAACGATCCGGGTGCAGACCGACCGGCTGATTCAGTACAACCGGAACCGGAAGAAGGTGCAGGAGGAGGCGGTGAAACGCTGCGAGGAAATGGCTTCCGGCGATGAAGACATCCTGTTCCTGCGGGTGGAGGACATCCACGAAGGCATTGCCGGCATTGCCGCCGGAAAGCTGAAGGAGTCTTTTCACCGGCCCGTGGTTCTGGCGACCCCTTCGGGAGAAGGTCTGCTGAAGGGCACGGGACGGAGCATCCCCGGCGTGGACATCCGGGCACTGCTGGACACCTACCGGGATCGGTTTCTGAAGTTTGGCGGGCACAGCGGTGCCTGCGGATTCACCATGCGTGAAGAGGATTTCGAACTGGTGAAGGCCGGGGTGGAGGAGGATGTCGCCCGCCTGTTTGCGGCGCATCCGGAGATTGTCACCGGCGGAACCGACGCGGAAATGACACTGGAGCCGGCGGAGGTTACGGTGCAGTTGGCGCAGGCGCTTTCGGCCATGGAACCCTTCGGGGAGGGGAATCCCCGGCCCGTGTTTATGCTGAAGAACGTGCAGACTGCTCAGCTCCGGTTCATGGGAGCGGATGAGACTCATGCGCGGTTCCTGGCGGTGCGGGACGGAGCGGCGGCTTCCTGCGTGCTGTTTCGCCGGGCGCAGCAATACGCGGATCTGCTGACGGCCGGCGGCCCGGCTGATCTGCTGGGCATCGTCAGCAGTCAGGTATGGAACGGTAGAACCAGAGTACAGTTTATCGTGGAGGAGATACAAAGTGGAAGAGATGACAGCAGCAACCGTTAAATACAGACGGGGTATCCCGGTCTTTGTTTTTGTGATCTGTCTGGTCCTGGCGCTGGTTCTCGGCGCGGTGGCCGGATTTGTGTGCAGCCTGATGGCCGGCGCGGGGCCGGTGAAATCGACGGCTGACAAGATTGACCAGAAGAAAATCGATTCCCTGCATGCCCAGATCGAAAAGTATTACAACGGTGACATCAGGGAGGAGAATCTGGTCAACGGCGCCTACCACGGCTACGTCAAGGGACTGAACGATCCTTATTCCGCCTATATGACGAAGGAGGAATTCAAGTCCGATGAGGAATCCTATAACGCGGAATACTCCGGGGTGGGCATTACCTTCGAAAAAAACGAACAGGGGGACTATGAAGTCGTTTCGGTAAGCAAGGGGTCGCCGGCGGGGAAGGCCGGGATTGTTCCCGGGGACTATCTCCTCACGGTGGACGGGAAGACCTATGACGAGATCGATGTCATGGCGGCGAACATCCGCGGAGAACGGGGAACCCAGGTGACGTTGGAAGTCATGCATGAAGGGGATAAAAAAGAAGTCACCATGACCCGGGATACCATTCACCACGAGACCGTGGAATACCGGATGCTGGACGACCAGACGGGATACATTCAGATCACCGAATTCATCGAGAAGTCCGGAGAGGATTTTGACCGGGCTCTGCACGCTGTCGAGGACAGGGGCGCGAAGAATCTGGTGCTGGATCTGCGCAACAACGGCGGCGGTCTGGTGGATGAGTGCGCGCAGGTCGCCGATGAATTCCTTGACGCGGGAGTTATCACCTATATCGTGGATAAAAACGGCAAGGAGGAGACCTGCGACGCGAAGGACGGGAAGACCGGTCTGAAGACGGCGGTTCTGGTCAACGGCTATTCGGCCAGCGCCTCGGAGATTCTGACTGGAGCACTGCAGGACAACGGGATCCCGGTCGTCGGGGAAAAGACCTTCGGCAAGGGGGTCATTCAGGTGACTCTTCCTCAGAAAGACGGTTCCGGGCTGAAGCTGACTATCATGGAATACCTGACGCCGAAGAAACACCGCGTTCACAAGGAAGGCGTGACGCCGGATACGGTGATCGAGGACGATAAGGATACGGAGGCCGACGAACAGCTGGACAAGGCCAGGGAACTGGTGGAGAAGTAAACCCGGTACAAAAATCACACTGAATTACTACTTGAATTTACCGCGTGAAAGTATTATACTCAAAAGTACGAAAGTATCAACGTCAGGAAAGGAGTGGAACATGGCATACGAATCCAAATTCAAGCGGGACGATATCGACGAATTGTTTCGGGCGGTTCTTTTGCTGGAAGACGAAGAGGACTGCTACCGATTCTTTGAAGATATCTGCACAATCAACGAGATCCACGCCATTGCGCAGCGTCTTCAGGTAGCGAAGCTGCTGTCGGAGAACAAGACCTATAAT
>JAUNRL010000002.1 GCA_030535715.1 Bacillota bacterium | reverse complement strand
ACTGGGAGATATGTGGGGACAGTAGCAAGGATTATACAGATTTGACCCTTAAGAGAGGGCAGATGTTACCTCAGCATCATATCGTAGTTGTCGGAGAAGATGTTGATAGGGATGGGAAGCGTTATTATGTAATAGACAATACTCCCTCCATCGGGCTTGAGGATGCCGGTGAAGTGGTAGCCTACGGATACGAAAAGGTGAAGCCTGACAGGTTTAACTGTAATACGGTCTTTGTGAGCGAAGAAAACGGAGAAGAAAGAATCGAGACGGTTGCAGGAGCGTACGATGATACCGGGAAGAAGAATGAGTTTGCCGATTTCCCGTGGATCCTCACAAGATATATTGAACTGACGCAGCCCTCAATAGATCTGGAGCAATACTATGAAGACGATAAGAGAAAAATGCTCAAATTGATAAATTAGAAAGAAGAACCAACAGAGGGGAAGTACGAAAAAAAGGATAATCCAAAGACAGTATAGAAGAAGAAAGATACACAACGAGCATGTAAAAGCAGATTCAAGGGATAGTCTACTTGGAATAATTGCTGCAACATTTATTTCAACGATAGCTATTGTGGCTGGAGTTTGGATAATACATCTCCATCCTGGAGATTTTACGGCTATGGTAGGTGGCGTTGTTTCCTTATCGGGTATAGCGAGTGTCGTTGGGACGTTCCTGAAGGGGACGAAGGAAACGTGGATGGTGGATAATAATCCTGGAAAACCCACAGCTGTGGTGGAAGGAAACGCGAAAGATATTGAAATTTACACAATCTAGAAATTCCTTTCACGGCGGTAACCCGAGTTCGATTCCCGGTAGGATCACCATCAGAGGATCGCAGCGATGCGATCCTTTTTTCAAAATGTGCGCCTGCGATAAAGTGCCACGGAGCAAAGCTCCTGCACTTTCAGCAGGGCACGTACCAACCGCTCACTCCGTTCGCGGGGTAGCGTGCGCCTACGACAAAGTGCCACGGAGCGAGGCTCCTGCACTTTCAGCAGAGCACGTACCAACCGCTCACTCCGTTCGCGGGGTAGCGTGCGCCTGTGGTGGAACTGGCAGACACGCTGGATTTAGGTTCCAGTGCGAAAGCATGCAGGTTCGAGTCCTGTCAGGCGCACCATTGCAGAATACCGCGGAGTTGCGGACACAGCAGAGGGGGACAGCATCCGCGGGTGCTGTCCCCGTGTTTGCCGACGGAGGAAACCCGCCTGCAGACGGAGGAACATCGAACGTATGTCACATGAGGAGGAGACGCATGAGAGCAGTCGTGCAGAAGGTCAGCAGAAGCAGCGTGGCCGTGGATGGCGAGGTCAAAGGGAGCATCGGCAAAGGCCTGATGGTGCTCATCGGTGTGGAAGACGGCGATACGGAAAAGGACGCCGAATACATTGCCGAAAAGGTGGTGAATCTCCGGATCTTTGAAGATGAGGAGGATAAACTGAACCTGTCCGTCCTGGATGTCGGCGGGGAAATCCTTGCGGTTTCGCAGTTTACGCTCCTTGCGGATGCCCGTAAGGGGCGCCGTCCCAGTTTCATTCGGGCGGCCCGGCCTCGGGAGGCGAATGCCCTTTACCAAAAGGTCGTGGAAATCATGCGAAACCGGGGCCTCTATGTTGGGGAGGGGGTGTTCCAGACCCACATGATGGTGGATATTTGCAACGACGGACCCGTGACGATCCTTCTGGACAGCCGAAAAATCCTATAAATTCCAAAATTTTCAATGAAAAAAATTACCATTCCTTCCGAAAAGTGTTACAATTTAGTCCCGGGTTTCCGGGCATGGATAGTGGGTTTTTCGGAAGGAATGGTAACATGAAAAGAGTAGTCATTGCAATGATTGCGGCGATGATGATTCTTGCATCCGGCACATCGGCTTTTGCGGCCGGCGGATCAAAGACAACGATCAAGGGTGTCCAGACAAGGTACAGTAAAGCGTACACGAAAACGCTGAAGGACACCATTAAGGTCTCCCCCGCTTACGGCAGGCAGGTTACCCTGAGCGTCTACAATCCCTATCAGAAGCGATGGGAGGTCAAAGCGATCTATCGGACTCCCAACAAGAAAACAGCGAGAATAACCATCACCTATCCGGGCGTATGGAAGGCCTATGGCAGTTCGGCCTGGCGCGTCAGCGCGCCGGCGGCGACGGTAAAGATAAAGGCCAATGGAGCGAGGAAAAGCCTCAAGGGCAAAAGCGTCAATGTTTCGATCAAGGACAAGCTGACCAAAGGCAAGGCTGCCGTGGTTATGGATGCCAGAAGCGGCCAGTGCGTCTATGCGGATAACGCCATCGCCAGGCGCAAGATTGCGTCCATGACCAAGATGATGACCATGATCCTGCTGGCGGAGCATAAGGGCCTGAACGACCGGGTCGCGATCAACCATGAGGCGACCGCGGCCAGAAAAATGAGCGGCGGCATGGGCCTGAAGGAAGGCGATGTGGTTACCGTGAAGGATCTGATGTACTGCGCTATGCTGCCGTCGGCCAATGATGCTGCGGCGGCTTCGGCGGTTGCCGTGAGCGGAAGTCAGGAAGCGTTCAAAAACCTGATGCGCAATAAGGCAGTCGCCATCGGCGCAGCGGACAGTACATACAAGTACGCTTTCGGCGACTGGTATGGCAATGCCCTGTCTACCGCTTTTGACCAGGCTCTGATCGGCAGGGAATTCATGACCAATCCGAAGACCGAATTCCTGCGCCAGGTAGCCAAAACGAAAAATTACAGTTTCACTACGAAGAAAAAGAAAATCAAATACAGCGTAACGTACAACTATGCGGGGAATCTGATTCTGGGTCAGCTGGGCTCCATCGGCATCAAAACGGGATACAACCCGCCGGCCGGGCGCTGCTTCACCAACGCGTGGTACTACAAGGGAAGGCTCTACATTTCCGTTATCATGGGAGAACCCTCGGCAAATCAGCTCTGGAAGGACGTGAAGAAACTGACGCAGGTATCCAACCACCTGGTGGACACCAACGCGGGCAAGGTGTTAGTAAAGCAGGTGCCGGCCAAATGAACACCAGTAACATGAGAAAAATAATTCTGGCGCTGATCCTGTCGGCAGCTCTCTGCGTGACGGCGATTCCGGGCGGAGTTGCCTTTGCGGAACCGACGGGCCCGGCACAGGCGGAGGGGGCGGCTGCGGCAGCCTCTGGAGAGCAGAACCGGGACGGGCAGATGCAGAATGCCCGGGACGTGCAGGTACAGGACGTGAAATCGAGTCGGCCGATGCCGACCACGGCGAAGCCGACCACGAAACCGACAACGAAATATCAGCCGCCGGTCAACCGTCTGATGATTTCCGGACTGGATCTGACCTTTAAGAATCCGGTGAACCGGATGAACTGGCTCAGCGATGCGTCCATTCCGAACGACTTCAGGATGAAGGGAAAGAAACGCAGCATCAGGCTGACCTGGAAGCGGCCGGCTAACATGAATTTTGACGGCTACATTCTCCTGCGCAAGGATGGACTCGCTACCCAATACAAGGAGATCAAGCGGCTGAAAAAAAGCGCCACCTCCTATGTCGACAAAAAGGCAAAAAAGAAAAACAAGCGATACACCTACACCATTATCCCGTACAGAAAGGGTAAAGTGATCCGCGTCAGCAGGAATACGGCGCAGTGGGCCAGCGGTGTCACGACCAGAAGCAAGAAAAAGAATGCCTATAACGTGATCATCAACAATCGCAAGCAGCTCGATGCTCTCTATAAGGGGTCGAAGCTGGGCATTTTGGTGAAGTTCCCGAAGAAGACTTACAACACCTGGCTGCGGTACAGCTCGTCTAATCCGAATGTGGCGAGCGTGGATGCCGGCGGCGCCATAACGGCGAGGAATCCGGGAACGGCGACGATCTGGGTGAAGACGGCGCCGGGCAACGTGGTCAGTGTGAGCGTGCGCGTCATTCAGGGCGGCACGGTGACACAGATGCTGACGGTCATGCGCGGTTGGGTCGGATACAGTGAAGTCAACAAGAAGCACCGGGAAATTATTGACATTTACAATTCTTATCTGCCCCATCCAAGAAACTACAGGATGCGGTATTCGGATGCCTGGTGCGATGCCTGCATTTCCGCGGCAGCGCTGAAATCGGGCAACGCGGGGGCGGTTGGACTGGAGTGCGGCGTGCCCAGCCATGTTGCGGTTTTCAAAGACAAGGGAATCTGGATTGAGGATGGGACAATCACGCCCAGAGTCGGAGACATCATCGTCTTTGCCTGGAGCAAAGCGAAGCAGCCCAACGACAATTCCGCATCCCACATCGGTATTGTGGATTCGGTAGCCAACGGGAAGATTGTCACTATTGAAGGCAACTATCGGGACAGCGTCGGACGGCGGACAATCCCGGTGGGCTGGGGCTATATCCGCGGATATGCCCGGCCGAATTATGCCCGATAAAAAGGCAATCCCGACCGCGGATAACGACATGCTGTTTGATATCGTACGACAAACCATAGAACGACACGATCTGCTTCACCGTGGGGATCACATCGTTCTGGGTCTTTCCGGAGGCCCGGATTCGGTGTGTCTGTTCCACGTTCTGCAGCGGCTGGCCGGCCGGATGGAGCTGCACGTTCATCCGGTGCACATCAATCACCGGATGAGGCCGGAAGACGCGGAGCGGGATCAGGCCTATGCGGAGAAGATCGCCGTTCAGGCGGGTCGGCCCTGTCGTTCTTTTATTGTGGATTGCCGGAAGATGGCGGAAAAACTGGGACAGACCTGTGAGGAGGCGGGGCGGAAAGCCCGCTACGACGCCTTCGTGCAGGTGGCCGGAGAGATTCGCGGAAACGTAATTATCGCCGTGGCGCAGAACGCCAATGATCAGGCGGAGACCATCCTGCACCGCGTGATCCGGGGAACAGGAACCGACGGACTGGCAGGCATCGCCTATCGGCGATATGAACGGGGGTTTCCGGTGATCCGGCCGCTGCTGGACGTGACCAGAGAAGAAATCGAGGTTTACTGCCGGGAGCAGAATCTGCATCCCGTTTTGGACCATACCAATGCGCAGCCCATCTATACCCGCAACCGGATCCGTCTGGAGATCCTGCCGATGCTGGAGACCATCAATGAAAACATCGTGGAAAGTCTGAACCGTCTGGGCCGTATCGCCACGGCGGACAGGGCATATCTCTGGGAAGAGACGGAGCGGCGGTTCGCGGGGATGCGCGTGGACGGAGATGATGCGGACGCCGGTATGGCAGAGAACCCGCAGGCCGCAGGACCGTCTGGGCCGGATTGTCAGCAGGTCGTCCTCGACCGGCAGCTCCTGGCGGAGCAGCCCGAGTCCCTCCGTCGCCGGATCGTTCTCCGGGCATTTCAGGAAATTGGTCTCAAAAGCGACGTCACCGAAGAGCGGCTCCGGGCAGCCGATGAGATCATCGCGAAGAAGCAGGCGCCGAAGACGGTGGAATTTCCACGGGGCTACCGGCTGACCGTCGCCCGCGGGAAGGCAATCTTCATGAAACCCTCACAAAAAACCATACCCTCCGCGTTGAAATAACCGGGTCAGCATGGTAGAATGTGTGTGCATTTTGTTGATGCGCACAAAAGCGGAGGAAAAAAGAGATTGAACAGAAAACGCAAGAGTTTAACCATATGGATCGTTCTGGTCGGTCTGATCGTCGGATTCCTGTGGTTTTTTAATCTGGATACGCAGCCGGAGATCAAGGAAGTCAAGGAATCCACCATGATCGGCTACCTGAAATCCGGCGGCGTGGAGACCCTCGTGGTGGAGGACACCAGGCTGACCGCCGATCTGAACGACGGAACCAAGGTCTATGCCTATGTGTCCAGCCTAGTGGATCTGGACTACATCTACGACCAGTACGTCATGCCGCAGGTCAACGAGGGCAAGCTGAAGCTGAAGAGTCCTGCGCCCAAAAAGGAATCCATCTGGATCAATCTGCTGCCCACCCTGATCATGGTCGGACTCATGGTGTTCCTGTTCTGGTTCATCATGCAGCAGAGCAATGGCGGGGGCAAGGCCATGTCCTTCGGCAAGAGCCGGGCTAAACTGCAGAAGGGGGATCAGAAGCAGATCACCTTCAAGGAGGTCGCCGGACTGAAGGAAGAGAAGCAGGAACTCAAGGAAATCGTTGACTTTCTGCGGCATCCGGCCCGCTACAACAGCCTGGGCGCCCGGATCCCCAAGGGGATGCTTCTGGTCGGCCCCCCGGGTACCGGTAAAACGTATATTTCCAAGGCGACGGCGGGCGAAGCCGGCGTGCCTTTTTTTGCCATCAGCGGATCGGATTTCGTGGAGATGTTCGTCGGCGTCGGTGCATCCCGTGTCCGTGACATGTTCGACCAGGCCAAGAAGAACGCGCCCTGTATCGTGTTTATCGATGAGATCGACGCGGT
Source organism: Bacillota bacterium (assembly GCA_030535715.1). Taxonomy (GTDB): domain Bacteria; phylum Bacillota; class Clostridia; order Peptostreptococcales; family Anaerovoracaceae; genus Lentihominibacter. The sequence continues at coordinate 21,419 of JAUNRL010000002.1, read as the reverse complement.
CGGTCGCAAGAGAGGCGCAGGACTGGGCGGCGGCCATGATGAACGGGAGCAGACCCTGAACCAGCTGCTGGTGGAAATGGACGGATTTGCGGAAAACTCCGGCATCATCATTCTGGCGGCCACCAACCGGCCGGACGTTCTGGATCCGGCGCTGCTGCGGCCGGGACGCTTTGACCGGCAGATCGTCATCGGCATTCCGGATATCATCGGAAGAGAGGAGCTATTCGAGGTGCATTCCCGGAACAAGCCGTTGGATGAAAGCGTTGATCTGAAGGTGCTGGCCAGACGGACTCCGGGATTTACCCCGGCAGATATCGAGAATATGCTCAATGAAGCGGCCCTTCTGGCGGCCAGACGAAACGGCATCAGGATCCGGATGGATGAAATCGAAGAGGCGATCACCAAGGTTATCGCCGGACCGGAGAAGAGAAGCCGCGTCATCAATGAGGAAGAACGGAAACTCACGGCCTTTCACGAGGCGGGTCACGCGGTGACTGCCCACTGCCTGCCCAGAACCGACCCGGTGCACCAGATCACCATCATCCCCAGAGGTATGGCCGGAGGCTTTACCATGGTTCTGCCGGAAGAGGATAAGAGCTACGGCACGAAGGAAGTCATGCGCGAGCAGATCATCCATCTGCTGGGCGGCCGGGTGGCCGAACAGCTGACTCTGGACGACATCAGTACGGGAGCCAGCAACGATATCCAGAGGGCGACGGACATTGCCAAGGAAATGGTTACCAAATACGGGTTCAGCGAGAAACTGGGCCCGGTCAATTACAGCTCCTCCGACGAGGTCTTCCTGGGCAAGGATTTCTCTACTCGGAAGAACTATTCCGAAGAGACAGCTTCGGAAATCGACGAAGAGGTCAAGAACATCATCGAAGAAGCTTACGATGCCGCGACAAAGATTCTGCAGGAGCACATGGAGCAGCTGCAGAATGTGGCTCGGGGCCTGCTTGCCGTCGAAACTCTGGATAGAGACCAGTTCCTGCAGCTGTTTGACGGTGTGAAGACACCGGAGCAGCTGGGCGAGGAACTAAAAAGCAAAATGGAGAAGCGGGAGGTCATGAATAAAGAAGAGTCCCGTCAGGCCAACGCGCGCCGTAAGGCTGAGGCGGATCAGGCCAGAGCCAGGGCCGAGGAAGAGGAACGGAAGAAACTGGACGATCTGGAGGAGACCATCCGCAGACAGGGCAAGAATGCTCGATTCAAGCCGAAGGTCATGACCTACGACGATATGACCAGGAAGGCACGGCCGGTGGTGCGCGATAGAAAACCGGAGGACGTTCCGGGGGCGGAGAGCCCGGAAGGGCAGGCGGAGGATGCTCCCGTCGCGGAGACCGGGAGTATTCCCGATGCGAAGATCGAAGTCGTTGAGTCGGAGCCGGATGTTTCGCCGCGGGTGATTCTTGAGAAACAGGATGATGCAGAACCTCCTGTCGCCGTGGAAGACGGAGAGGGGACGGAGCAGAAGTGAAAGTAACCGTAGAAGACTGCCTGCGTCTGGATGCCTTCCAGAACGCGAAGGTGCTGGCGGGAGAGGCGTTTCTGAGCAACGAAGTCCGGTCTGTCTCTGTGATGGACGCGGAGACGGAGAAGGAACTGGAGGATCAGCCGGCGGATTCGGGAAGGGTTTTCCTGACCAGCTTCGCAGGAAACCGGGGGAATACGGAGAACCAGTGCGCCCTGATCCGCGCGGCGGCGGAAACGGGCTGTGCCGCCATGGTTATCTGTCCGAAGGAACGGAGACCGAAGCCGACGGTGGATCTTCTTGTCCAGACAGCCAGGGCGGCGAAACTGCCGCTGATTGAGCTGCCCGGGCAGTCCGGCTACGACGCGGCCATCACAGCCGTCATGGATCGGGTACTTTACGGTGACAATTTTCGCAACAGTCTGATCAGCAACACGATTTTTCATTTGCTGAACTTCGATAAGCACAGCAACTTTCAGTCCGCTGTCAGGGAAGCTGCCATCAACAACGACTTTCAGCTGATCCTGCTCAGCGAGGACTTCAATCCGGTGCTGACCATCGAGACCCGCCATCAGGCAACGATTCAAGACGCGATCCGTCTGGGCCGGGAACACGATGTGGAGGGCGATTCCCGGGTCTACACCCTGATTGACGTCAACGGCGTGCTGACCTACTGGGGCCCGGTCAGCATCGGCAGTGAAAAATATTATATGTTCATCGTGGACAACGAGGACTCCTATACGGTGGGCGAGATCACCAAGCTGGCGGAAATCATCCGCCTGGCTATGGGTATGTGGAAGTATACACCGGAGCGGGATGCCCGTTCCGAGTTTATCCGGGCGCTGATCCGGGGCAACAAAAGCCTGGCCTATACCCTGCAGGAGGAGGCCAAAATCGATGGAAAGGATATCCTCTGCGTCTTCTTTTCCAAAGGCACCGACAAGGAGACGGAGAGTCAGCAGTTTTCGGATTTTGAGAAACGGACGGATCTGGAGATCCTCAAAATCGCGGAAAACGACGAGACCTACGGCATGATTTTGAATATGGGAGACGAGGAGGCGGGGATCAGCCAGCAGAGTGAATGCGTTGAGTTCTTTAATCAGCTGAAGGAACAGCGGCGGGCAAGGCTCTTTCACGTTACGGGCGTCAACGGGATCGAGGGTGCAGGCGATGCCTACAAGCTGATCAACGAAAGCTGGTCCTTTGTGCAGAATGTGTTCCCCTACAAGCGCGTCTTCACCAAGTACGAGCTGACCTTGGTCTCCAATTGCATCAACATCCAGATCCAGGGCGGGTTCATCAAAAAGAATTATGTGGAGCTTCTGGAACCCTTCAAGGAAGCCGGCAAGCATAAGGGAAAGCAGTTGCTGGATACCCTGGAGACCTTCGTTCTGGATGCGGGAATGAACAGCGGCAGGACCGCCGAGTTCATGAACATTCATGTCAATACCGTACAGTACCGGTTGCGCAGGATCAACGAAATGCTCGGCGTGGAGATCACGGGCAACCGGATCATTCCCGGACTGACCATGGCGCTGGCGCTGAAGCGACTGGAACGCGCTGTATCATAATGTACGCAATTATCGCAAGGGATATATCATAAGGAGTGGAGTATGTATTTCAATTATCTGGACAAGGCAGACCCGGAAGTGGCTGCGGCAATCAAAAGAGAGATCAACCGGCAGGAAACGAAGATCGAGATGATTGCGTCGGAGAACTTTGTCAACTATGAAATCATGGAAGCTGCGGGAAGCGCACTGACCAACAAGTACGCCGAAGGATATCCTGGCAGAAGATATTACGGCGGCTGCGAATTCGTCGATGAGGTTGAGCAGCTGGCCATCGACAGAGCCTGCAAGCTCTTCGGCGCGGACCACGCCAATGTACAGGCTCATTCCGGCGCCAACGCCAACACAGCGGTCTATCAGGCCGTACTCAACTACGGCGACACGGTTCTGGGCATGGATCTGTCCAACGGCGGACACCTGTCCCACGGATCCCCGGTCAACATCTCCGGAAAATCCTATAACTTCGTAGCCTACGGCCTGGGTGAGGATGAACGGATTGACTACGATGACGTTCGCGAAAAGGCAAAGAAACATCAGCCGAAGCTGATCGTAGCCGGCGCCTCCGCCTATCCCAGAGCCATCGATTTCAAACTGTTCAAGGAGATTGCCGATGAGGTCGGCGCCATCTTCATGGTGGACATGGCGCATATCGCCGGACTGGTTGCGACTGGCCTGCACCAGAACCCGGTTCCCTATGCAGACGTCGTCACCACGACGACCCACAAGACTCTGCGGGGGCCCAGAGGCGGCCTGATCCTCTGCACCGAAGAGTACAAGAAGCAGATCAACTCCGCCATCTTCCCGGGACTGCAGGGCGGACCGCTAATGCACATCATCGCGGCCAAGGCTGTCTGCCTGAAAGAAGCCATGGAATCCTCCTTTACAGAGTATCAGCAGCAGGTCGTTGACAATGCGCAGGCGCTGGCTGCCGGTATGACCGCTCATGATTTCGATCTGGTTTCCGGCGGAACGGATAACCATCTGATTCTGGTCAAGCTGCTGAATAAGGGCGTCACCGGCAAGGTGGCCGAGAAGCTGCTGGACGACGCCAACATTACGACCAACAAGAACTCCATCCCCAACGATCCGGAGAAGCCCTTCGTGACCTCCGGTCTGCGGATGGGTACCCCGGCCATGACCAGCCGCGGATTCAAAGAGGACGATGTGAAGCTGGTGACCGACGCTATCGCGCTGGTTATCGACAATACGGAGTCTCTGGAAAAGATGGAGGAGGCAAAGGCAATCGTAAAGAGCCTGACCGACAAGTATCCCCTCCACCGGAAATTCCCCTACTGATGATACCGGCAATATGCAGGTTGAGGCCTCTCTTCAGAGAGGTCTTTTTTTCGCGTTTCCCGCGCTGCCGGAGCCGCCTCGCCTCCGTGGAAATATTTGACATAGTTGGCAGATAGTGATACAATTCTACTATATATAAAGAAAGAAATGCGGTGAGAAGGGGTCACTGGGCGATTAAAAAAGAAAAGGAGAGCGGATATGATGACCACAGCGGTGAAACGAATGATTGCGGTCGTAACGATTCTGGTCTTTGCCGGAGTTGCCTTCGCAGTACAGAATGCGTATAGCGTGACGAAGACGGAGACGAAAGCGACAACAAGGGCGGCGGCAACCAAGGCGACGCAGGCCGCGCCTCAGACGGTCAAAATCAACATCTATGTCCTGTCGGAAGCGGAGGCAGAGTTTACGCTGACGCTGGAGAAGATTGACAAGGCAGCTGCGGATAAAGACAAACCGAACCCGTCCATCACGAAGAACGTGACCATCAGGAAAGGAGTCAACTGCATCACATACGACAAAGGGAAAAAGGGCCAGTACAGAGTGACGCTTACGGCTTACGGCGATCCCCTTATCCGGGAGGTTACCGCGGTGCAGGGTGAGTATTCGCTGTTTTACGCCATTGCGCCGCCGCAGGACGGCGATGCCAAGAAAAAGGTCGTGATCAATCAGCTGGATCTGTCGACCATTAAGGAAAAAAAGTAAACCGGAAATCCCCGGCGGCTGCGGCCGCCGGGGATCAGCCGCAAACCGAAACAACGAACCGGAGAATGGCTGAAAACCGTGTAAATATAATGTATACACGAAAAAAGCCATTGAAAAAGAAAAACCTGTAGTTTATTATGAAAACGGTATCGTAGGCGGTACCTGCAGAGAACGACAAAAGCTACCGAACGAACAGAAAATGGGTTGCTTTTGTTTTATTGAGTAAGGAGGAAACATAGATGAATAAGCTTGAGGATCTCCGCGAACGGAAACGGAAGAATCTGCTTGGCGGAGGAGAGAAAAGGATCGAAGCGCAGCATGCCAGGGGAAAGCTGACCGCCAGAGAACGGCTGGACATTCTGTTCGACAAGGATAGTTTCGTTGAGATCGATACCTTTGTTAAACATCGGTGCCACTTCTACGGCATGGGCGAGAAGGAACTGACCAGCGACGGCGTGGTAACCGGATATGGACAGATTGACGGAAGACTGGTGTTCGCTTTCGCGCAGGACTTTACCGTCAGCGGCGGTTCCCTCGGCGAGTATCACGCGGAGAAGATCGTCAAGGTACAGGGCATGGCGCTGAAGATGGGCGCGCCTATCATCGGTCTTCAGGATTCCGGCGGAGCTCGGGTTGAAGAAGGTGTTGCGGCTCTCTCCGGATTTGCGAAGATTTTCCACAATAATACAATTTCCTCCGGCGTCATTCCTCAGATCTCGGTCATCATGGGGCCCTGTGCAGGCGGAGCGGTTTACTCTCCAGCCATCACGGACTTCATTTTCATGGTTGACCAGACTTCCCAGATGTTCATCACCGGCCCCAACGTCATCAAGACGGTTACCGGCGAGGAAGTCACCTCGGAGCAGCTGGGCGGAGCGAGAACCCACAACACCATCAGCGGTGTGGCTCACTTCATGGGCGTCGATGATGAGGATACGCTGAAGCAGGTCAGAGAACTGCTGACCTATCTGCCCTCCAACAACATGGAGACGCCGCCGGTTTACGAGTGCACCGATGATGTGAACCGATTGATTCCGGAATTCAATGACATCATTCCGGAAAATCCGAACAAGGGATATGACATGTACGACATCGTCAGGGGTCTGGCGGATAACGGACAGATCTATGACGTGATGCCCATGTATGCCAGGAACATCGTTACCTGCTTCATCCGGATGGGCGGTTCCACCGTTGGCGTCATCGCTAACCAGCCGGCTGTCGGCGCGGGATGTCTGGACATCAATGCTTCCGACAAAGCGGCCAGATTCATCCGCCGGTGCGATGCGTTCAATATTCCGCTGCTGACCATTGAGGATGTTCCGGGATTCCTTCCGGGAACCAATCAGGAGTACGGCGGCATCATCCGCCACGGCGCGAAGATTCTCTACGCGTACTGTGAGGCGACCGTTCCGAAGGTTACCATGATCCTGCGGAAGGCCTACGGCGGAGCTTACATCGGCATGTGCAACAAGGAACTGGGATCCGACATGGTTCTGGCCTGGCCGTCGGCGCAGATCGCGGTGATGGGCGCATCCGGCGCGGTCAACATCATTTCCTCCGTCAAGAAGGAGATCAAGGCTGCGGACAATCCGGATGAGGTCAGAGCGAAACGGATCGCGGAGTACGAAGAGCAGTTCAACAATCCGTATTACGCGGCAAGTCTGGGCTACGTCGATGACGTCATCGAACCGGCAACGGCGAGAAAGCGGATCATCAGCGCTTACGACATGCTGGCCACCAAGAAGGAACTGCTGCCGGCGAAGAAGCACGGCAACATTCCACTCTAGGAGGTGACGTGAATGACTGGCAATGAAAGCTTGATGGATATCTTCAAGGATCCGACGACGATACACAGCCTGTCCTTCGGCGAGAAGATGCTGGGTTCGACGGTAACCATGATCATGGGTCTGGGCATCACCTTTACCGTCCTGATCCTGATCTGGATCTTCATCGTCATTATGGGTAAGGTTCTGGGCGCGGCGGATCATCACAAGCAGGCGACTCCTGCGGCAGCTCCCACACCGGCAGAGCCGGCAGCGGCGGACGACAGTCTGATCGCGGTGATTGCGGCGGCCATTGCGGCGAGTGAGGGGGCGGATCCGGACAACCTTGTGGTTCGCAGGATCACGCGTCTGTCGGGAAACCTGACTCCGTGGGCGAACGCCGCCAACGAAGCGCGCATGGCAACCAGAAAAATGAAACTGTAGAATAACTCCGAAGAAGGGTTAATCATCCAAATATCGAAAGGAAGCAAATACCATGAAAAAGTATAACATTACCGTAAACGGAACCACTTATGCAGTAGAAGTTGAAGAGGCCGGCGGCGCGGCAGCGCCCACACCGGCAGCGGCAGCGAGACCGGCAGCCCCGGCTCCGGTCGCAGCGCCTGCACCGGCAGCGAAGCCGGCGGCAGCTCCGGCCGGCGGTGGCGGCGCGCTGACTGCACCGATGCCCGGAACGATTCTGGACATTAAGGTTTCCGAGGGCGCGGCAGTGACGGCCGGCCAGGTTGTCCTGATTCTGGAAGCCATGAAGATGGAAAATGAGATTTCGGCTCCGGCAGACGGAATCGTTGCCTCCATCTCGGTGGTCAAGGGCGCGTCCGTCAACTCCGGCGACACGCTGATGACGTTCAACTAAAGAGCACGGACGGGGAAACTCGGAAAAAACAGGGGCGGTTATTTTGCCGCCCTTTTCTTTGAAAGGGTAAAGGCAATTCGACTGTAGAAGAGCAGCGGATGAGCCGGAGAGGAACACCATACCATGTTACTTGCCTTTGATGTAGGAAACACCAATATCGTTCTGGGCGTATTCAGGGACGGAAAACTGATCACCAACTGGAGGCTGGAGACGGATATTCGTAAGAGCGCCGACGAATACGGCATGATCATCAACCAGCTGTTTCAGTATCAGGAGCTGAACATCGAGGACGTAAGCGACGTGATCATCGCTACCGTCGTGCCGTCGATTCTGTATACGCTGCAGCATCTGTCCATCAAATACTTCCGCCGCAAGGCCATTGTCATCGGTCCGGGCATCAAGACCGGACTGATCATCAAGTACGATAATCCCAAACAGGTCGGCGCGGATCGGATCGTCAACGCAGCGGCTGCTGTGGAGAAGTACGGCGGATCGCTGATCATCATTGATCTGGGTACGGCAACGACCTTCTGCGCGGTGACGGAGAAGGGCGAATACCTGGGCGGCACTATCGCTCCGGGCCTGAAGATTTCCTCCGACGCCCTCTTTGAAAAAACCGCGAAGCTGCCCAGAGTCGAGCTGGAGGAGCCGGGCCATGTGATCTGCCGCAACACCAATACCAGTATGCAGTCGGGATTGGTGTACGGCCACATGGGCATGGTGGACTTTATCGTCCGTAAGATGAAGGACGAGCTGAAGCAGATGAGCGAAACCGGCAGAGAGCCCGTCGTCATCGCCACCGGCGGGCTGGCCAATCTCATCGACAATGGCATCGACTGCATCGACCACGTGGACAAGCTGCTGACGCTGGAGGGACTGGAAATTCTGTACCGGAAAAACCGGAACAGGAGAAAGCCTCTGACCTCGGAAGACGTCCGGAAACAGGTGGCGGATTATGAAGAAAGCGAACTTAAACATCGGTGAGTTCACCGTTCAGGATCCGTTCCTGCTGGCGCCGCTGGCGGGCATTACGGATCGGGCCATGCGAAGCCTCTGCTCCCAAGCCGGGGCTTCGTTGACGTATACGGAGATGGTCAGCGCCAAGGGCCTGTGGTACGGCGACCGCAAGACAGGTTCTCTGCTGGCCATCGGGGAAGAGGAAGGCCCGGTAGGCTATCAGCTTTTCGGCAGCGATCCGGAGATTCTGGCCCACGCAGTCAGCGTACTTTCGGGGAACTGGTCCGGATACGCCGGTGACCGCCGGCCGGTGCTCTTCGATCTGAACGCCGGTTGTCCGGTGCCGAAGATCGTCCGCAACGGGGAGGGCTCGGCTCTGCTGAGAAATCTGGATCTGCTGTATGATTGCATATCGGCTATGTGCGATGCGTCAGAAAAAGCGGCAAAGGTAATCCCGGAGGAGCGGACATCCGGCCGGCCGTCTGCTGCCGTGGTGCCGCATCTTCCGAGGCCCGTCACCGTTAAGATCCGCCGGGGGTTTTTCCGGGATGAAGACGTCGCGGTGGAAGCGGCGAAGGCGGCGGAGGCGGCCGGCGCGGCCGCGGTAACCATACACGGAAGAAGCCGGGAACAGTATTACCAAGGAGAAGCAGACTGGGCCTGCATCGCCCGGGTGAAGAAAGCGCTTTCCATTCCGGTTATCGGCAACGGGGATGTGATGTGCGGTGCCGATGCCCTGCGCATGATGGAGGAAACCGGCTGCGACGGCGTGATGATCGCCCGGGGCGCTCTGGGCAATCCTTGGATCTTCCGGGATGCCTGCGCTCTCCGGCGGGGAGAGGAACGCCCTGCGCCGCCCGCAGACGGGGAGCGCATCGCCATGCTCCTGCGTCACTTTAACCGGATCTGCGCGGACAAGGGAGAGCAGGTCGCCGTCCGGGAAATTCGTAAGCACGCGGGTTGGTATACCCGCGGCATGCGCGGCGCGGCTCGGGTTCGCCGGCAGGTGAACACCATCACCGACGCGGAACAGATGCGGCAGGTGTTTCGCCTGCTGGCGCCGGATGCGCGATGAGCGCGGGGCAGGGCGGGACAGCCCGGCCCAAATGGCACAGAAACAATATTCGTGCAGACGCCTGTGTTGCAACCCATTCCGCAGGGGTATATAATGAGCAGACAAGGCGAAACAGGGCGTTCCGTCTGCTAAATCAACTCCAATGGGAACAGAGAACAGGAGCGAAGCATGGAACAGGACAGCAAAGCATACATCGGCGGATACATCGAGCGCGCCCGCAAGGCGCAGGCCGAATTCGAAAAGATGAGCCAGGAGCAGGTGGACAAGGCGGTGCAGACCGTCGGCCGGGTGGTTTACGAGAACGCGCGGTATCTGGCGGAGATCGCTGTGGAAGAAACGGGTATGGGCAACGTGGAGGACAAGTACGCCAAGAACCGGCAGAAGGCCGGCATCGTCTGGAACAACCTCTGCGGCAAGAAGTCCCGCGGTATTCTGGACACCGACGAGAGGACCGGCATCACCCGGGTGGCCAAGCCCGTCGGCGTGGTGGCGGCCATCACCCCCTGCACCAACCCCATCGTTACGCCCATGAGCAACTCCATGTTTGCCTTGAAGTGCGGCAACGCGATCATCATCACACCGCACCATAAGTCCGCCAAGTGCAGTACGAAGACCGTAGAGATGATCAACGTGGCCCTGGCGGAGGCGAGTATGCCGGAGAACCTGATTCAGATTCTGGATGAGCACTCCCGGGAGAACACCCGGAACCTGATCTCCATGGCCGATGTGGTCGTGGCTACCGGCGGCGCCGGCATGGTCAACGCGGCCTACAGCTCCGGCCGTCCGGCCCTGGGCGTGGGCGCGGGCAACGTTCAGTGCATCATCGACGAGGGTTACGATTACAGAGAAGCGGTTCCGAAGATTATTAAAGGAAGATCCTATGACAACGGCATCATCTGCTCTGCGGAACAGAGTGTGATCTGTTCGAAGGGGGATTTCGACGCCGTGATGGAGGAGTTCCGCAAAAACGGCGGCTACGTCGTCACCGACGAAGAAGATCTGGAAAAGGTTCGAGGCGCTCTCTTTGAGGATGGCAAAACCAACCGCCACTCGGTGGGTCAATCCTGTCAGAAAGTGGCTGAGCTGGCCGGCATCACCATTCCCGAAGACACGAAGGTGATCGTTGCGGTAGCGGACGGCACCGGTCTCACCGATTCCCTCGGCGGAGAGAAGATGGCCCCGGTCATCTCTGCCTACTCCTATGAGGATCTGGACGATGCTATCCGCATCGCGGCGGAAAATCTGGAGCGGGACGGAAAGGGCCACAGCGTCTCCTTCCACACGGATAGTGAAGAGCACATCGCAAAGGTCGCTGAATCCCTCTGCGTCTCCCGGTTCGTCATCAATCAGTGCAGCTCCAACAGTACTGGCGGCAGTTACTTCAACGGCCTCAACCCAACGAATACGCTGGGCTGCGGAAGCTGGGGACATAACAGCATCTCCGAGAACCTGAACTACACCCACCTGATGAACGTCTCCCGTGTGGCGCGGTTTATGCCCGACAACCCGGTGCCCACCGACGAGGAACTCTGGGGATAGCGGTTGCTACAGAAGGAAAAATATGGTAAACTATGGTCGCGTTGATCACCGAAAGGAGAAGATGTGACCATTATTTATGTAAAACTCATTGTCGGCGCAGCCCTGGGTTCCCTGGCCGGGCTGTCGGCCGTCTATATCTTCAACCGCATGCCGGCCTCTTGGCTGTGCGAATACGGAGAGGAGCCCTCTGAAGGACTGAAGAACCGTTCGGTTCAGCGGGTAAAGGGTTGGCCCTGGCGCTGGGTCTACTGCGGCCTGTTCGCCTGTCTCAGCCTGCGAATGCTGTTCGCGCAGGTGCAGCGGCCGCTGGCGGGATTCACGGGCCTTCCGGAGCCGACGGTACAGCTGATCAGCCAGGGGCAGATCGCCCTGGCCTCTCTGTTCGCCTGCTGGGCAATGCTGATCATCGGTCTGGCGGATCTGAAGTACATGATCATTCCGGATCAGTTCGTGATCATGCTGGCCATTTCTTCTTTGGGGGTGCTGCCTTTATACGGGAGCATTGGGCAGCCCCTGGGCGGGCTGGTCCTCGGGGGAGGCACCATGCTTGCCGTGGCACTGCTGGGAAGACTGACGTTTCATAAGGATGTTATGGGATTCGGTGACGTGAAGCTCTGTGCTGCCATGGGTCTGTGTCTTGGCTTGCGCTGTATGCTGATCGCTCTGGCGGCGGGCTGTCTGGCCAGCGGAATCGGGGCGGCCATCGGACTGGCCCGCAGGAAATACCGGAGGGATGAGATGAAACCGCTGGGGCCGTATCTGTGCGGTGCCGGGATATTTACTGTTTTCATCGTGTGGCCGTTTATTGTATAATGAGGGCGATGAAGAACTACCTGCTCACAATCGCATACGACGGTTCCGGCTTCCACGGCTGGCAGAGACAGCCGAGGGAGAGGACGGTGCAAAGATATTTGGAGCAGACCTTTTCTCGGCTTTTCGGCCAGGAAATCCTGCTGAACGGAACCAGCCGTACCGATGCCGGCGTTCATGCGCTGGGGCAGAGAGCTTCTTTTCATGCAGATATCCGTATTCCCATCGGGCGGCTTGCCCGGGTGATGAATAACGCTCTCTGCGGCAGAGAGGAAGGGAGTTTCGCCCTGTCGCCGGTGCGGATTCTCGAAGCCCGGGAGGTTCCGGAGGAGTTTCATGCCCGCTTCGACGCCAGAGGCAAGCGGTATTTTTACCGAATTCGGCCGTCCCGGGACATTGATGTGTTCCGGCGCAGCTATGTCTACCACGTGGAGGACGACCTGAATGCGGGCGCCATGGATCGGGCAGCGAAAATGCTGATCGGCACCCATGAGTTCAAAAGCTTCGAGGCCTCCGGCGGCACACCCCGGGAGTCGACGGTGCGGACGATTACGGATGCGCGGGTATACGCGGGAGTGGAGAGCTGCAGCGACGAGATCATTTTTGACGTCAGCGGGGACGGTTTCCTCTATAATATGGTCCGGATCATCACCGGAACGCTGGTGGAGATCGGCCGGGGAAACCGCCGGCCGGAGGAAATGGCGGAAATTCTGGAGGGAAGAGACCGGACACTGGCGGGCCATACGGCGCCGCCGTACGGACTGTATTTAGCGGAGGTTTTTTATGGACAACAGACCGGGCTGGGATGAGTATTTTATGGAATTTGCCGTGCTGACGGCCAGGCGATCCACCTGCCTCAGGCGCCAGGTTGGCGCGGTGATCGTGCAGGACAAACACATCGTGGCGACCGGATACAACGGCGCGCCCAGAGGACTGGAACACTGCGCCGAACGTGTGGAAGGGTGCTTGAGGGAGCAGCTGGGCATTCCCTCCGGCGAAAAGCACGAGCTGTGCCGGGCGCTTCACGCAGAGCAGAATGCCATCATTCAGGCGGCAACCCTGGGACAGAGCATCGAAGGCGGCACAATCTACATCACGCACCAGCCCTGCGTCATCTGCGCGAAGATGATCATCAATGCGGGGATCGAGCGGATCGTCGTCAAGGAAGGCTATCCCGATGAGCTTTCGGCATCCATACTGAAGGAAGCTGGTCTGAAGATCGTCATGTTAGGAGAGAAGGATTGACAGCGACAAGTACCATCGTGTGGGGCCCGTTCATCGTTGCCGCTCTCGTTGCGGCGGCAGCGACACCCTTCGCCATCTGGTTCGCGCCGATTATCGGCGTGATGGACATACCAAAGGATAGCCGCAGAGTGCACAACAAGCCGATGCCCCGTTTCGGCGGCTCGGCCATCTATCTGGGGATGATGGTCTCTCTGGCTTTTTTTGCCGTTCATGCCAGAGGTGTTTCCGCGATCATGATCGGGTGCACGAGCATGTTCGTACTCGGACTGATCGATGATCTGAAAAACCTGAAACCGGCGGTCAAATTCAGTGGACAGATTCTGGCCGCAACGGTGGTGTTCGCTCTTGGTGTGCGCATCACCTTCGTGCGGATTACCTTCATGGAAGATTTCCTGGGAATTGATCCCGGCATGTTTGGCAACAGCGTCATCGTGGGCGGGGTAGTGGACTATATCGTAACTGTCCTCTGGCTGGTGGCCATCACCAATTCCGTCAATCTGATCGACGGACTGGACGGCCTCGCTGCGGGAATTTCAGCCATCTCCGCGCTCTGCATTGCGTATGTAGCGTATATCCACGGATACGCAGTGCCCACGATGGTCATGATGGCCGTGGCCGGCTCGGCAGCGGGATTCCTGCCCTTTAATTTTCATCCGGCGAAGATCTTTATGGGAGATTCTGGATCCCAGCTGCTGGGCTTCGCCATCGCGGCCTTTTCCGTTTCCGGAACCGTGAAGAGCGCGACCATCATGGTGGTACTCATGCCGGCGCTGGTCCTCGGACTGCCGATCATTGACACCGTTCTTGCCATCATCCGCCGGACTTCCCGGCATCAGTCCCTCGGAACGGCAGACAAGGATCACCTCCATCACAAGATCATGCGAGCCGGTTTCGGCCAGCGCCGGGCTGTGCTCCTGATGTACAGCGTCAGCGGCATCATGGGCGTGGTCGCGGTTCTTTACAGCAGAGGACTGTTCGTCGAGTGCCTGGGACTGCTGGCGGTGGTAGCCATGATTATCGGTGTCATCCTGACGGATACGGGCAAGAACAACATCCGGCTGAAGGGACAGAGAATATTGAGGGAAGACCTGGGGGATGAACAGAAGTCAAGGAGAAAAAAACGAAAATCTGAATGATCTGCAGCTGCGGAAATTCCTGAAGACCGTAGCTGTCGTTGCCGCGCCCATTGCGGCACAGAGCCTGATCGGCTCCAGTCTGAATCTGGTGGACAACCTGATGATCGGACATCTGGGAGAACTCCCTCTGAATGCGGTGGGTGTATCGGTCCAGATTTTTTTCATTTACTGGATGTTCGTCTTCGGCTTTGCCAGCGGGGCGGCCACCTTCATTTCCCAGTTCTACGGTGTGCGTGATTACGTCAACATCCGCAGGACCACCGGCTTCACCTTATGCGTGGCCTTTGGCGTGGGGCTGACGTTCTTTCTGGCGGCGGAGCTTTTTCCGGAGTATCTGCTGCAGATCTTCACCCGTTTTCCCGAGGTGATCGAAACCGGAGCGGTCTATGTGCGGATCGGGGCGCCCACCTTCCTCTTGGTGCCTCTGACCCAGGCTTTCACCGTGGCGCTGCGGGCAACCCAGCAAACCATGCGGCCGCTGATCGCAAGCGCCTCCGCCTTGTGCTTGAACACCTTCATGAATTACGTGCTGATCTACGGTGCTTTTGGGATGCCGGCCATGGGGATCGCCGGCGCGGCGCTGGCCACGGTGATCTCCCGAACGGTGGAATTCGGCATCATCTTCTATCTGGTGTTCGTCCGTCGGAATGTGATCGCCGGCCCCCTGCAGGAGTTCTTCGGATTTAAGCGGGGGTTGGCTTTGTGCATCGTGAAAAACGCCCTGCCGACGACCATCAACGAAACCATGTGGGGACTGGGTACAGCCCTGTATGTGGCGGCTTTTGCCCGAATCAGCATTTCCGCGGGAGCTGCTGTACAGGCCTGCAATACCATCAACAGCCTGTTCTCCATGGCGGCCTTCAGCGTGGGCGACGCAGTGCTGATTCTCGTGGGCCAGAAGCTGGGCGAAGAGAAGTTGGAAGAGGCCTGGAAGATGTCGGCGATTTTGCTGAGAATCGGCATTATGGTCGGACTGGTTCTCGGCGGCCTGACGGTTCTCTTCGGGCGACCTGTCCTCGGGCTGTTTGACTTCACCGTCGAGGGAGAGACGGATGCCTGGCGGATCCTCGTCGTTTATGCGGCGACGCTGTTCATGGAGGTGTACAATGCGGTGCAGGTTACCGGGTGTCTTCGCTGCGGAGGAGATACCCGGTTCGCCATGATCACCGAGGTAAGCGCCATCTGGCTGATCGGCGTGCCCCTGGCGTTCATTACATCGCTGATGCTGCACTGGCCCGTTTACCTGGCGGTGCTGGCCGTCAAGACCGAGGGCGTGGTCAAGGGTGTGATCCTGACCCGCCGGTACCTGAGCCGGAAGTGGATGAACAACATGATCGGGGGACTCGATGAGTAAAGGAAGAAGAGCAAACAGCGATATCGTAACCTTCCTGCAGAACTTCGATATCGCCGAATACCAGGAGAAAGCCCGCTGGCTGGACCGCCGGTTCGTTCTTCATGTGGGCCCGACCAATTCCGGCAAAACCTATGACGCCCTGCAGGCTCTGAAGAAGGCGAAAATCGGCGTTTATCTTGGCCCGCTGCGGCTTCTTGCCCTGGAGATGTTTGATACCCTCAACGCCGCCGGCGCGCTGTGCGAGCTGCTGACGGGGGAGGAGTTCATCCGGGTGCCCGGGGCGCAGCTTACGGCTTCCACCATTGAACTGTGTGACTACCGGAAGCGCTACGATGTGGCGGTTATCGACGAGGCCCAGATGATCGCGGATCCCCACCGGGGAGGAAACTGGACCAAGACCATCTTCCTCGTGGACGCGGCCGAGGTGCACATCTGCCTCTCCCCGGACGCGGAGCAGCTGATCTGCCGGATTATCGAGGGCTTCGACGGTCAGTATGAAATACAGCGCCATGAGCGGCTGGCACCTCTGGTTTACACCGGCCGGATGGAAAGCATGAATGAAGTTAAGGACGGCGACGCGGTGATTGTCTTTTCCCGCAGATCCGTCCTGCAGACCGCCGGCGAGCTGCAGCAGATGGGCAAGAAAGCCAGTGTGATCTACGGCGCTCTGCCTCCCGCATCCCGACGGGAGGAGGTGCGTAAGTTCGCATCCGGGGAGAACACGGTGGTCGTCTCCACCGACGCCATCGGCATGGGCATCTCCCTGCCCATCCGGCGGATCATCTTCCGAGAGGTCACCAAGTTCGACGGAGAGGACGACCGGATTCTGAACGGCAGCGAGATCCGGCAGATCGCCGGCCGGGCCGGCCGCTACGGGATTTACGACCGCGGTGAGGTGCTGGCTATGGAAAAGCCGGAGACAGTGGAGGAGGCCCTGCGCAGGACGGGCAGGCCGCTGCAGGTGGTCACCATACCCTTCCCGAAGGAAGCCGTGGACACTGATTTCACTTTCTGGAGGCTCTTCGACGAGTGGCAGCGGCTTCCGGGTGTGTCCGGTTTTTCCCGGGAGGACATGACCGAGGCCATGTTCCTGCTGAAGGAACTGGGTGAAAAGATCGCTCGCCAGCTTCCCCGTCAGCTGCTCTATGAGCTGATCACCTGTCCCATGGACATCAAGAACGAACGGCTGGTCCTCTACTGGCTGGAGAGCGTCATCGCCATCAGTGTCGGTGCCGAACCGGAAGTGCCCATATTCGACACCGATACGCTGGAAGGGTGCGAGCTGCAGTACAAGGCCCTGGACGTTCGCCACCAGCTCCTGCGCCGGATCGGAATTGAGGATCCCCGCATGGAGGAGAAGCAGGAACTCTGCGATAAGATCAACCAGTTTCTCCTGGAAGACAAGCGTACCCTGCGCCGCCGCTGCTCCCGCTGCGGCCGGTCCCTGCCCGCCGACTGGCCCTGGGGCATCTGCGACCGCTGCTACGGCGGCCATCGGCGGAAGCGCGGCTCGGGCCAGGGCGGCTTCTCCGGCAAGCGCGGTTCGGGCCAGGGCGGAAAACGCAATAAACGAAGAAATTCCCGTCGCCGCAGAAGGCGTTAACCCCAGCCTCCATTGGGGGGGCAGTCATTCTGAATGCAAAGGCAGCAAAAAGGAGAACAATAATGAACCGAGACATATTTCTGTCCACCTTTTCCCATAACGCGGCGAAGGAGATCGCCTTCTACGGCATCGGGATCGAATTCAATCAGTTCTGCATTTCCAGGTGGCTGGACGAGGAGACAATCGATGACACTCTAACCCGGATGCGCCGGCAGGCTGAGCGCTGCGGGATCTGCCTCCCGGCAAAGGCAATCGTGCACGGCCCTTTCACCGACCTGGCGCCGGCCGCCTTCGATCACCGCTTCCGGGATCTGACCCGCACTCGCTTTGATCAGGCTGCGGCGGGAATGCTCGCCCTGGGTCTTACCTGTATGGTCGTCCACACCGGCTACATCCCCTTGATCTTTGATCCCCGCTGGCAGGTGAAGGAGTCCATCGGTTTCTGGCAGGAATTCCTGCAGGACAAGCCGGAGGATTTTCTGCTCCTTCTGGAAAACGTCATGGACGAAAAGCCGGCGTTGCTTTTGGACATCGTGGACGGCGTGGACGACCCCCGCATGAAGATCTGCCTGGACGTGGGCCATGTCAATGCCATCTCAGAGACAAGCGTTCCGGAGTGGATCGAAACCCTGGGTTCCCGGATCCGTCATCTCCACCTGCACAACAACGACGGGATTCATGACCTCCACCAGCCTCTGACGGAGGGAACTCTGGACATGGAAGAAGTTCTCCGCGCCGTGGATGCCTGCTGTCCCCCGGACACTACGCTCACCATCGAAAGCCGCGACTGCCACGACTCCATCCGCTGGCTGCTGGACCGGTGAGTTGAGCGCAGCGGGAAAAGAACTTCCATTTTTTGTGCAATTGACTTTACCAACAGAAAGGGTTAGAATATTCCCGACAATATAGAAATATTCCGTGTTCTTCCATTGATTTGGGGGCTAAGAGGGAATCAGGAGAGAAGCCTGAGCGGTCCCGCCACTGTGTTTAGGGAATCCTCGTTCACTGCAAAGGCAATCCACTGGCTGAGTATCATCCATGTCGCAGGGATGCAACCGGCTGGGAAGGAGAACGAAGGTGAAGATCTATGAGCCAGGAGACCTGCATGGAATATGGTTCTTGATCTGTGCGGTGAACACAGAGGCGAGAGAGCGGGCATAAATTGATGATGTGGCGAAAACGGGCTGCAGTCGAAAGTGACTGTGGTTTTTTTGTGTACGTTCCTCACTCACCGCAGGTGAGAAAAAGGAGGTGTCTTATGACAAAAGAAACGTTATTGTACAGGCCAGGGATCCGGTACGCCGAATGCGAAAACATCAGCGCCGGTACGGTGGATAGTGCGGTGACCGCTGCAGGTGGATCCAGCCGGTATGTAACCGCGATCATCATCGGCAAGAAGGTTATGAAGCAATTACGAAAACGTATCACGGCAGTGGGGCTTTCCCTAGCCATGGTGTTGGCGTTCATGCCGGTCTTTGGGGGAGTGTCCTATGCGGATGATCAGGATCAGATGGCCTATGAGGCATTTCAGGGAGAATCATTGACCGTTAATGTAAACGCCGCGTATGCCTTCGATAAGATGACGGGTAACGGTGGCCTGCTCGAATCGGAAGATGCTGTAGTAGCCATGAAAAACGAGCAGGGTGAAACCGTTCAAACGGCAACAGCAGATGGAGACGGAAATGCCAAATTCACTGACCTTCAGCTGGGAGATTACACCCTGGAAGTCAGTGCGTATGGCGAAAACCCTCTCGACAACCACTTCGTGACTCCCTATGCAACGGTCAAAGTTACTGAACCAAAAGAGGTTACCGGAACGATTAAGGTTGCGGTTCGGAACTTCGCAGCGGCGGATCAGTTTGACGTTGTTCCGCAGAGAATTCGTGTATCCAGCAAGGCAGCGGAGAATTATGGAGATATGGGTGACCGGGAGGCCGGAAATGGAGATAAGATTACCGTTGCCGACGTACTGTACACACTGCATGCCCAGAAATACGGCAATGCTTTTTCTAAAACATCAGCAAAGGATTATCTTGTCATTGGGACGGGTGGATGGATCACCAAATGCTTCAGTGTAACTACAAACAACCAGGTTTACTTTGTCAACAACGATCTTTCGATGGCAGGCTCGGCTTACCATACCACCCTGAAAGACGGCGACCGGTATGATCACTTTATGAACCGGAATGGCTGGAATGATGTTGCAACCTGCTTCAATGAAGATGAGATTACCGTTAACATGGGAGAAAGCTTTAAGCTTAATCTTAAGCGGGTTAACTGGAATGGCAAAACAGAAGCACTGAAGAGTGCGAAGAACGCGGAAATCATTGCGGCGAAGATGGACAAAAACGGCAGGCTCACACGAATCAGCGGAGTAAAAATGGACAACAAGGGGACGGTCAGCCTTTCTCTCAACGAGACCGGAATCTTCGAAATCTCCGCAACCGGAAAAGCTGAAGGGGAGTATGGTGATGGAAAAATCGTGGCACCTCATTGTACTGTTACCGTTGTCGATCCGCTGGCCGGGGTGAAATCGGTTAAAACTGTCACCCTCAACGCAAAAACCATCAGTGCCGGAACGGTAGAAAAAGCCGTTGCCAGTGCAGGTGGATCCTCCCCGTTTGTAACCACCTTCGTTATCGGCAAGAAGGTCAGGAAGATCAACAAGGGCGCTTTCAATAAGTACGGCAACGTGACCACCCTGGAGGTCAAGTCCAAGAAGCTGAAGAAGAAGGCCGTCAGGGGCTCCCTGAAGGGCTCCGCGGTCACGACCGTCAAGGTCAAAGTCGGCGGCAAGAAGATGAACAGGAAGTACGTGAAGAAGTACAGGAAGATCTTCACCGGGAAGAACGCCGGCAAGAAAGTAAAGGTAATCCGGTAAAGTCAACACAAAGGAGCATCCGTCATCATGCATGAGATCATCTACGCCATCGAAGCGGAAGCGGGGAAGGCCATTCTGGGAAAAGAGGAAATCATACGAAAGGTCCTGACGGTGATCATTGCCGGCGGGCACATTCTGCTGGAGGATATTCCGGGGGTCGGCAAAACGACGCTGGCCCTCGCCTTCAGCCGGGCCATGGATCTGCAGTTTAACCGTGTCCAGTTCACGCCGGATGTGGTTCCCTCGGATATCACCGGCTTTACCGTGTACAGCAGGAAGAGCGAAAAGTTCGTCTACCGCCCCGGTACGGCCATGTGCAACATCCTGCTGGCGGACGAAATCAACCGGACATCAAGCAAAACACAGTCTTCTCTCCTGGAAGTCATGCAGGAGGGAAGCATCACCGTGGATGGGAAGACGTGGAAGGTGCCTGAGCCCTTCGTGGTGATCGCCACACAGAATCCCATCGGCACGGCGGGAACGCAGATGCTCCCCGAGGCACAGCTGGATCGCTTCATGATCCAGTTGTCCATCGGGTATCCCGACGAAGAGGCGGAGATCAACATTCTGAAGGACCGCAAGAAGACGGATCCCCTGCAGAACATCGCGCGAGTAGCCGGGGCGGAGGATGTGATGGCTATGCGCAGCGAGGCCCGGGAGGTATTCATTCACGACCTAATCTACGGTTACATCACCGCCCTTTGCCGCAGAAGCCGGGAGCACGACCTGATCCGGCTGGGCATCAGCCCCCGGGGCGCTCTGTCCCTGACGGGCATGGCTCAGGCGTGGGCCTATGTGCAGGGCAGGGAGTTCGTGATCCCTCAGGACATCTGGGCCGTCTTCCCCGACGTGGCCAGACACCGGATCATGCTGCATACCCGGGCGGGGGTGCAGGGAAAGGATAAGGAGAGCATCATCGCCGAAATCCTGAACGATGTGCCTCTGCCCCAGCTGAAGCAATGAGGGGAAACATCCGCCGGATTGCCGGCCGGCTGAAGCGGCGGCAGACAGCAAACCGGGTGATCTTCGCCGGGTGGGCTTTTGTGCTGCTGATACTGTATTTCTGGCGGGGATATCCGGCGGTGACCGCCGCTCTGTTGTTTACCTTGGCGTACACGGCAGCGGCGCTTGTTTTCGTT
>JAUNRL010000211.1 GCA_030535715.1 Bacillota bacterium | reverse complement strand
GCCGGCACTGTTCGGTGGCAGTCATGCCCCGGTGGCGGTCAGCCCTGTTCGACCTTTCCGCGGTAGCGGTTGATTCCGCCGATGCTCTTTACGTTCTGATAGCCCATCCGCTGAAGCCGTTTCACGGCCCTGTCCGCGCGACCGCCGTTGGTGCAGTAGACAAATATCGGTGTCGTTTTATCAGAAATGAGCTTGTGCGTGCTCTTCAGCTTCGCGAGGGGAAGATTGACGCTCTTCGGGATCCGGGCAAACTCGTATTCCTTCGGCGTCCGCACATCGATCAGCACAGCATTCGGCGTATTCTTATACTCTTTCACGCCTTCGTTCACATCTTTTTTCGGTTTCAGAAACAGCATGGTATTACCTCCTGTACATTGCAGTTCTTACGTCCATATTGTACAGGATTTACTTGCGCAAAGGCAACCCCGTATATCCCATCCTCACTACATTCCGACCGACAGGATGGTTCTGGCTTTTGATGAATCAGTGAACGACTGGCCGGATGAAAGTGTATGAATATCAATGCTGGCGGGTCTGCGGAGAATCTTCTTTTGCATAGATCTTCTTTCTTCCCTTACAGGATTCAAAAAACAATCTTGCATTCCTTCTGACAGGCCCCCTGGAGAGCTCATTTTGAATTACCATGCCCAGTTTTTCATTTTCATTCAAAAAAACATGGGTTCTTTTGAATCCGAGAGGCATCTATCGATCAACCATTCAAAAGCAGTTTCCACCTGAAAGAATATCCGGGATTATGTCAATCGATTTTGACAGAATGAAGAGCTATGAAGTATTTCATTCAAAATCAATCGAGCAGTGCGGGGCAACTCGCCTTGTGGTATACTGAACAAAAGAGGTATGGGGAGCATTCGGAGGAATAGGCAGATATGAGCGAACAGATCTCCATGTTCAGCCAGCGTGTGCCGCAGCCCCTTGCGGCGCGGCTTCGCCCGCGGACCATCGATGAAGTGGTGGGGCAGCAGCACCTTCTCGGCGAAGGGAAAGTGCTGCTGCGGATCATCGAGCAGGATATGGTTTCGTCCATGATTTTCTGGGGCCCTCCCGGTGTGGGCAAGACCACGCTGGCCGGCGTGATTGCCAGACAGACCAGGGCGAAGTTTATCAACTTTTCCGCTGTGACCAGCGGCATACGGGATATCCGCAAGGTCATGCAGGAGGCGGACAACAACCGGATATTCGGTGAGAAGACCATCGTTTTCGTGGATGAGATTCATCGGTTCAATAAGGCGCAGCAGGACGCTTTCCTGCCCTTTGTGGAGAAAGGGAGCATCATCCTGATCGGGGCGACGACGGAGAACCCTTCCTTTGAAGTCAACGGGGCGCTTTTGTCCCGGTGCAAGGTGTTTGTCCTCAAGGCGCTGGAAGAGGATGATCTCATGCAGCTTTTACGGCGGGCGATGAATAGCCCGGATGGATTCGGTGAACAGAAGGTGGAGATCAGCGAGGGTGTCCTTCGGATGATCGCGGTGTTTGCCAACGGCGATGCCAGGGTTGCCCTTTCCACACTGGAAATGGCTGTACTGAACGGCAAGGCGGAGGAGGAGGTGACGCGCGTCACGAAAGAGACAGTGGAACAGTGCACCTCGCGGAAGTCCCTGCTCTATGACAAGAACGGCGAGGAGCACTATAACCTGATCTCCGCCCTGCATAAGTCCATGCGCAATTCCGATCCGGATGCGGCCATTTATTGGCTGGCCAGGATGCTGGAAGCGGGGGAGGACCCCCTGTACATTGCCAGAAGACTCG
>JAUNRL010000210.1 GCA_030535715.1 Bacillota bacterium | reverse complement strand
ATCTCCAGCCGCAGCATGGATGGGTCGATGGCGTACTTGCGGCACAGGCCATCGAGGATCTCAGGCACATCCAGGTAATAGAAATCAGTGGGGTCAGCGTTCACCGAGATGTACAGATCGCCGAAGTCGGTCCCTTTCCAGCGACAGAGCAGCTGGGCCGCCAGTTCCCAGACGTACACATCCAGATGCGACAGCAGTTCCGAGTGGTGGAGCACCGGGATGAACTCGCCCGGCAGATGGACCTCGCCGCCCGGGCGAACCCACCGGACCAGCGCCTCCGCGCCCACGATCCGGTCTTTGCCCGACCGGGCATTTGATTCGGCTCCCGATCCGGCCCCTAAACCGGCATCCGCCCCAGTTCCCGATCCGACGACAGACTCGCTTCCCGATCCGGCATCCGGACCGCCTACTGGCGCACCCATCTCGATCTGCGGCTGCAGATAGATCCGGAACTCGCCGCCCCGCAGGGCCTCGGGGAACTCCGCGATGATGCGGCGGTCCTTCAGTTTGCGCTCCAGCATGTCGGGACTGTACCAGGCGATCTGCTCCGTCTTCGAATTACGGATGCTGTTCACCGCAGCGTCCGCATGGTCCACCATGGTGCTCACAGACATCCCGGTATTGGTGATCTCATAGACGCCCATCTTCATCTGCACGCTGAAAATCGGACTCTCCATCAGAGCCCGGGCCTCCTCCAGACGCTCCGCCAGGAACGCCGCATCGAATTTTCGCTTCGGCAGCAGAAGCAGGAACCGATCGCCCCGATAGCGCCCGTAGATCGTCGCCGGCGAGCAATGCTGCCGCAGCATATCCGCGATACCGATGAGCAGCTGGTTGCCGCGCTCGATGCCGAACAACCGGTTGATCACCGAGAAATTGCGGATGTTGCACATGAGCAGCAGGTAGGTTTCTTCCGGATCATCCAGCAGCCGCTGCCGGATCTCCCGGAACAGCTTTTCCTGGGTGAAGGTGCGGGTCAGTACGTCGTAGACACTGATGTATTCTTCGGGCCTGACTTCCTGGTAATCCTCCCCCTCGGTGCCGGAGAAGCTGACGCACTCGATGACGCAGTGCTCGATCTCGCCGTTGAGCATCTCCAGGCGGATGGGAACGGAGTGGATCTGCTCCCGGTCGTGGCCCAGATGCTCCATCTTATCCATCTCCATGTGCGTCATGCAGGCCCGATAGCTGGTGCAGTTGGAGCACCGGTGCTCCCGGTTCCAGATGCTGAAGCAGGTATTGCCGTGGCGGATCGTGCCATCGCCGGTCACCTCCAGGGTCCGGCACTCTTCGATGTCCACCAGCCGGACGATATCGTACTGCTCCCGCAGTTCCTCTAAGACCTGGTTGATCTCAAATACAGAATACTCCCTGATTGTGTTTTGCTGTCTCATATCTTCTCCCGCCGGGGCGCGGATGCGCCCGTTTTCTCCTATGAAAGTCACAACTCTGCTGCATATGTCAGTATTATACACCAGCCTTGCCAAAAAGGCACTGACCAGTTTTTGCGAGAAATTTCTGCAAAGACTGGCATTCCCTATGGGTTTCGATGTATAATAGCCTGGTAAACGATTGACGCTTATCGTTATAGTTCATATAAGGAGAAAAAACAAATGACAATCGACAAAGTACAGAACGGCGAAAAACTGGAAGTAAAGGTTTCCGGCAGACTGGACACCACGACGGCACCGGACCTGGAAGCAGCGCTGAAGGAATCCCTGGAAGGGATCAAGGATCTCAACATGGACTTCAGTGATCTGGAGTACATTTCATCCGCGGGACTGCGGGTGC
>JAUNRL010000209.1 GCA_030535715.1 Bacillota bacterium | reverse complement strand
CGAAGAAAGCCTCGTCAGGTACGTCGGCCGTCTGTCTCCGCCTGTCCATGCGGTCGCTGCCGCGGGCGGAATCTCTCCGGCGAGATACCTTTGCGCTGTCACGGGCGCTCCCGTCGTACCCTACTGACCGTTCTCCCCGCGCGGTTCCCCATGCAAGAGCTCTGCGTTCGGGCCGCAGCTCCGGGATGTATTCGCCTGCGGTAACCATGCGCCTCTCACCACCCGGCAGCTCTCTGTTCGGTATTCCGAGGGTTACTCTTTCCCTTCACAGCCTTTGTGTTGATTCATTTGACCTGATAAGTATACTCCGACCCGGCAGAACCCGTCAAGCCCTTATTCTTCCTGCCGACCTGCTCTTACCCTTTTTCAGAGTCCTTCTCTAGTGCCGCCTTCCGCGGAGACACCGCCTCCTGCAGACGGTGTCTTCTGCGGTGGAACACATAGAGAATGGCTGCCGCCAGCAGCGAGGTGATCAGCAGCATGAACCAGAGAACCAGATCCGCTTATTCTACGATCTCCCAGGTCTTCTTGATCTTCGTTTCCAGGGTGATACCAAGTTCGGCGGCGTACTCGAAATAGCGATCCACCTGCTCATCGGTGAGCATATCCGAGGAAATCATGCCCGTCTGATCTCCAAAGACGCCATTGACGAGCATTCGGGAGAACAGGTAGCCGCCCTGTCCGGTCAGGTACATCTCGCCGGTCATGCCGGCCCGCTCGAAGGATTCCACAAATCCGGGGGCGTTCACTCAGTTTCCCGTTTTCGAAGGCAATCGCCATCTCGCTCATATCCGTCAGGGCGGTCACCGGGGACCACCAGAAGGGCTGGAACCGCCTGGCGATGGCACCCTCCCAGACAAAATTGTAGATGGTGTCGCATTTATCCAGATACCGCATGGCGTATTTCGTCGCCGCGCAGATCAGACCCGGCGCGCTGCCCGTACCGAAGAGAGCCAGCCTGCCGATCGCTTTGAACTTCGGACCGTAGATATGATACATGGCGTTGATGCTTCTCCACCAGCCCAGGGCCGCCGTATCCTCGAAGTCCGGTTCGCTGTCCGGATCGAAGAGATCGCTCTCCACCCACATCCGATCCAGAGAAATGGTTCCGGCGTAGTCCTGGTAGTTGGCCTTCACCGCAAGGGCCGCATCCAGCACGTTCTGTGTGCATTCCAAAGGCAATCCATTCAGGATAAGATTCACGCCTTCCGCCGCCCGGATGACGCTGTCCAGATCGTGAGCGTCCACGACGGCTCCCCTTCCCTTGTTCAGCTGGCCGACGATGCTGTCCACTGCCACCGGGTCCGCGTCCGCGCAGATAATCTCGCCAACGGCAGGCTCCTCGTCTAGCCGCTTTGCTGCGGCACTTCCCTGAGCACCCACGCCCAGCACCAGTATCTTTTTCATGGATAATTTTCTCCTTTCGCGTTGCCTTTGCATCCCAAATCCACTTCCCGATCATTCTGGCGAAGTCCTCTGCCAGAATTCGCTTCACATCCTTTTTCTGGAATTCTATCACCAGTCTGTGTTTTTGTCAATAATTTCCAGCGTTCTGCTTCAAACCGGCTGATCGACCGAAGAGTATTTGAGGAATACACTTCCTGCAAGTCTCCGCCGAACAGAAAACCGCCTCCGCGAAATAGCAGAGGCAGTCGTTTTCAATGTACTGTTGTCCGGCGTGCGCCGGAGCCGTATACCGCGCCTTACAGCTCCACCAGGGTAATGGTCGGATGCTCCCACCACTCCACATATTCCTTGACCGGAGGCGCTTCCTTGAAGTACGGGTCGTCATAGATGATCCTGCG
>JAUNRL010000045.1 GCA_030535715.1 Bacillota bacterium | reverse complement strand
GAAACCGGTCATGCTTTTGATCATATGCTTTCCACTCCTGCCCTGTTTGTGATACTATACACATTGTAAATTGGATTTCGGAAAAGATCAACGCAAAAAACGGGAGAACCACAGGAATGTCCTACGACGGCGTCGTCACCATGGCCGCTGCCCGGGAGCTCCGCCGGGAGCTTCTTCTGGGCAAAATCGAGAAAATTTATCAGCCTCAGCCGGAGCAGATCCTGCTGAGCATTCATACGAAGCACGGCAGGCGGCGGCTTCTGCTATCCGCCGCCGGGAACCACTCCGCCGCCTATCTGGTGGGGAAGATGACCGAAAATCCCCTGACCCCGCCGGTGTTCTGCATGGTGCTGCGCAAGCATCTGGGCGCTGCCAGGATCGTGGACATCACCCAGCACGACACGGAACGCATTCTGGAAATCTCCCTGGAGACAGTTGATGAATTGGGGTTTTCCGTAAACCGCAAACTGATTGCGGAAATTATGGGAAAGCACAGCAATATTCTCCTGATCGACACGGAAAAGGACCGGATCATCGACAGCATCAAACACATTTCCATCGATGTGAACCGGGTACGGCAGATCCTGCCGGGAAAAGCGTACACCTATCCTCCGGTTCAGCAGAAGATCCCCTTCAACCAGGTGACGATGGAACAGATCGGGGCCATGATTTCCAATGATTTCCAGCCCGAGCGAGATCTGCTGGACGGCATTCAGGGGATCAGTCCCCCTTTGGCCCAGACACTGGCCAGCGCCGGCTTTGGCGGCGATCAGCAGCAGGGCGCTTCCTTCGACGCCGCTCTTGCCTTTGCCCGTCTGCGCTCCATCGTCCACTCCATGGAAGCGGACGAGCTGCGTCCCGCCGTCTATCTGAAAGAGGGTGGCCGGCCGGCGGACTTTCACATCACCCCTCTGTCCATCTACGAAAACGACCCGACCTACCGCATTCTTCCCTTTCCCAGCCTGAGCGAGGCGGCGGAGTATTATTTTACCCATCGGGAATCCACCAACGTGGTCCGGCAGCGATCCGCCGATCTGCAGCGGGTGGTCAGGGGCGCGCTGGACAAACTCCGACTCAAGCTGCAGCGCCTTCAGGAGGACCGGCAGAAAGCGGAAAACGCGGATCGGTACCGGCTCTTCGGCGAACTGCTGACGGCCAATCTGCACCTGGTATCCCCCGGCGCCGACCGGGTTACCGTGACCAGTTACTATGACGGCAGCGATGTGACGATTCCGCTGGATCCACGCTTCTCCCCCGCCCGTAACGCCCAGCGCTATTATAAGAAATACGGCAAGGCGAAGACGGCGGTCAGGGAAAAGGCCATCCAGATCGCCGAAACCCGGCGGGAAATCGACTACCTGGAATCGGTCCTCGCCTTCTGCGAAAACGCCTCCACCCTGGAGGAGATCGATCTGCTGCGGGCTGAACTGACCGAAGGCGGATTTCTTCGCCGCCGGACAAAGGATGCCCGCCGGCAGACAAAAAAGAACGCCCGTCCCGCACCCCGCAGGTATACCCTATCCTCCGGACGGACGGTGCTGGTGGGACGCAACAACCGGGAAAACGACTGGCTGACCACCCGCCGGGCCGCCGGCAGCGACATCTGGCTGCACACCAAGGACATTCCCGGCTCACATGCCATCCTCCTGCTGGAGGGCGGACAGCCGACGGACGAGGATCTGTTTGAAGCCGCGCGGATTGCCGCATTTCACAGCAAAGGCAGATCTTCCGCCAATGTCTCTGTGGATTACACGCTTGTCCGTCATGTAAAAAAACCAGCCGGGGCAAGACCCGGCATGGTCATCTTTACGCACAACAGAACCCTTTATGTGGATCCGGCCCTTCCGCAATCCGCCGAGCAGGCCGAACAGACAGGCGGTAGTCCCGCACCCCGCTGATCAGCATCAGCAGTTCCGCCGTCGCATCCGATCCTCAAAACCGCTGCGCGAAGCGGACAATCTTGTCGATCACCTCATCGGCGAACATCCGTTTCTTCACCGGTCCTCCGATCTGCCGGAAAACTCGTTACGTTTTACCGCCGTTTGGTGACAGCTTTCTTCCTGTCTGTTACAGCACCGCCTTTTCTTCTTGCACCGGCGGAGTCCATCGGGTACTATAGGCCTGCGCCATCATTTACCTGTCTGACCTGTCAGCTGAACGAGATGGTAAACCGAAACCGCCCGATGATCCAACGGAATGATTAAACGAAAAGGAGATGATGAACATGAAAAGAAAGTGCAGTATCTGCGGCTGCCACTACCGGCAGGCCATCGCCTTCAAGAGCGGTTATGTCTGCGAAAACTGTCTTGAATACCTGAGGGAAAAAAAGTCTTCCCGCCGAACCTGACCCAACGCCTTCCCGCACCTGCGCGGGCATCGATGCCGGGCTGCCCTTCACTTCAGAGCGGCCCGGCTCTCCTTTTTGCGGCGGATTCCGCTCCGGTTCTTGTCTTCTCCCCGCGGCTCTCCGGCCGCTTCCGGATGAAGTTACCCGCCGGCCTTTCGACGCAGTCCTTCCAGCACCTTCCGGAAATCCTCGGGAAGCGGGCTCTCCCACTCCATGTATTCTCCCGTCATCGGATGCACAAACCCCAGGGTGCAGGCATGAAGCATCTGCCGGCGCGCGCCCGCGGCGTTTTTCTGCGAGCCGTACAGAACGTCCCCCAGCAGAGGATGCCGCAGCCAGCTCATATGCACCCGGATCTGATGGGTCCGTCCGGTCTCCAGTTCCGCTTCAATATAGGTAAATCGCCCGAACCGTTCCAGCACACGGTAATGGGTGACTGCCGACCGGCCGCCCCTCTCCACTACCGCGTTGCGCAGACGGTTCTTCGGATCCCGGCCGATGGGCTCCTCCACGGTGCCGCTGTCACGGGCGATATTGGGCCGGTCGATGGTTCCCCTGTCTTCCTTCAGATTGTCCAGCACAATGGCGTGATAGCGACGGGTAATGGAATGCTCCGCCAGCTGCCGGCTGAGGGATTCGTGGGCGGCGTTGCTTTTGGCCACCACCAGAAGCCCGCTGGTATCCTTGTCGATCCGGTGCACAATCCCCGGCCGCAGAACGCCGTTGATGGAGGACAGCTGATCTCTCCGGGCATAAAGCAGCGCGTTGACCAGGGTACCGTCCGGACGTCCCGGCGCAGGATGAACCACCATCCCCGCCGGCTTGTTCACCACCAGAAGGTCCCCGTCCTCATAAACGATATCCAGAGAAATGTCCTGCCCTTCCACGTTGAGCCGCCCCGGCTCAGGCACGCGCACTTCTACCTCGTCGCCGCCCCGGACCGCCGCCCTCTTCTCTGTGCAGACGATGCCGCCGACAGTCACATTACCCTGCAGAATCAGCTTCTGCAGATAACTCCGGGACACGTCGCTCATGGTCCCGGCCAGAGCTCTGTCCAGACGGATGCCATCCATTTCCGGGGGTATGACAAAGGCAATCCTCCGCTCTTTGTTTCCTTCCCGGTCACTGGCGGCCATGTTTTTTCCCGCTCCCGTCGGTATGCATCATCATGTACAGGATCAGCAGGCCGCAGCCCACGCAGACACAGATATCCGCCACATTAAACACTGGGAACACGCGGAAATCGAACATGTCGATCACGAATCCCTGCGACATGCGGTCTGTCAGGTTGCCCAGACCCCCGCCGCAGATCAGCGACAGGGAAACCAGGAATGTTCTGTTGTAGGTTCCCTGCTTGACGCAGATGAACACGATGCCGATGCCGATGACCACGGCCGGCAGGATGATCAGAAGAAGCGGGTGCCCCTGCAGCATACTGAAAGCAGCCCCTTCGTTCCGAACATAGGTAATGTGAAACAGGGGATCGAGAACCGGCATGGTCTCTCCCGGCTGCAGATTGGTGGTAACGGCAATCTTGACCACCCGGTCAAGAACGATCACCGCAACGATCAGTAAAATATAAATCATGAAAAAACGGGGGCGAAGCCACCCCTCCTCCGTCAGGTTCTGCTTGTGCGAAGGGTATCCGTGGACACGCCGTACACCGGCTGCGGGGCAGGCCCGCGCTCAGGCAGATCATCAAAATCCGCTACCCTGTATTCCGGAAACAGCTCAGCGGTCAGGGAGTCAAAACGGCTCAACTCGGCCTCCAGAAGCTGCTTGTACTTGCTCCGGAAACTGAAGAACCGGGTCCGCAGAGCCTCGCTTTCCCGGGCCAGGCTCTCCACCGCCTCCCTGGCCTCCTTCTTCATCAGCTCCGCATCCAGTTCCGCATTCTTCAGCAGAATGTCCGCCCGTTTTTCGGCGCTGGCGGAAATATCGGCCATCAGAGATTTGGCCGCCTCCAGCGTTTCGACCACGGTTCCTTCGGAACCTCTGTGCCGCTCCAGTTCCTCCACCAGGCGACTGTTCTCTTCCTTGGTCTCCCGCAGTTCGTTAAACAGCCGCTCCAGATCGATAGTGATCTCATCGAGAAAGGCGTTGACCTCATCTTCTTTGTATCCGCGCACTGCCCGGGAAAACTCCTTCTCCTGAATATCAATGGGTCTGATCATATCACAGCCTCCCGGTTATTTCCACGGATTATAATCTTCGTTCTTGTCGCTGAAGTTGTACGGCTTGTGCTCGCTCTCCGCATCGATCGCCACGTTCTCCGGCGCGAAGATGAAGATGTTGTTGGCCACCTTCTGCACACTGCCGTTCAAAGCGTAGGTCGCGCCGCCGAGGAAGTCAAAGATCTTCCGGGCCAGCTCAATGTCCAGTTTCTCCAGATTCAGGATGACCGGCTTGCGGGACTTCAGGTCGTCCACCAGCCGGGCACAGTCCTCAAAACCTTCCGGCTCAATGACCACCAGCTGGAAGGCACTGGTGATGGCTTTGACCTTTTTTTCCTGCATGGGGATCACCGTCCCCGTGTGCCGGCTGACCGGCTCCGACGATGAAGAATCCGCGTCCTTCGGCAGCTCATAGTAAGCCGATCCATATTCTTCCTCTTCGAAATCTCCGTCCTCGTAGTCGTCCAGACCGATTATGTCCTTGAACTTATCAAATACACCCATTTTGATTATCCTCCTATTTGTGCTTTGCTGTAATCCCTCTCTCCGAAAATTGCGCTGCCTACGCGGACCAGGTTGGACCCGGCTCCGATGGCCACCTCAAAGTCGTGGGACATGCCCATCGACAGATACTGAAAATCCAGGTTCGGATGATTGATCCGGCTGAATTCGTCATACTGTTTCTTCACTTCGTCGAAGTACACCTTGACATCCCGGGGATCCTCGGCGATGGGTGCTACGCTCATGAGCCCCCGGATCCGGATGTTTTCACACTGCTCCAGAATATCCCCGATCAGCGCTCTCGTCTCCCCGAGGCTGACCCCGAACTTGCTCTCCTCGTCAGCGGGATTGATCTGCACCAGAATATCCATGGTGATCCCGTGAGAGCCTGCCCGTCTGTTGATCTCCTTCGCGAGCTTCAGGGAATCCACCGAATGAATCAGGGCAACCTTGTCGATGATGTATTTCACCTTGTTGGTCTGCAGATGTCCGATCATGTGCCACTTCACCGGCTTCACGGCGTCATACTTGTCCATGATCTCCTGCACTTTGTTTTCCCCGATGTCCGTTACGCCGGCGTCGATGGCCACGTTGATCTCCTCCGGTGTCCGGGTCTTGCTGACCGCCACCAGAAGAACGTCCTCACCTGTCTTTCCGCACTGCCGCGCCGCACTGTCCATCCGCTGGCGAACGATGTTCAGATTGCCTTTGATATCTTCCATATCCCGCTGCTCTCCTCTCCATCTACTGCTTCTGCTTTTTTTCTTTCTGTTTCTGTTCCTCCTTCAGGTCGCGCTTCAGCTGGCCCTTGGGATTCTTCAGGATCTCATCGTAAACGCTGACAGTAAGTACCGTCTTTCCCTTCTCATCGTAGAACCGGGATCCGGTTACGACAGAATGACTGCCGTCGGTGCTGATCACCTGAATCGGCGTAAAACTGTAATCCCCGTTCTTGTCCCGAACGTAAACACCCTGCTTTCCGTTCTTCCTGACGATGCAGCCGTTATCGATCAGAAGGCCGGTCACATCCTTTCCCGATATGGTAAGGTCCACCTTCCGGGTTTCCGCCAGCCTCTCATATCCCCAGTTGGAGGAAATGATCAGACGGTACCGCTTTTTGTCTTCTTTCTTTATGCTTTCGATCTTTCCCTGCACATCGCCGTCCGGCAGATTCAGGCTGACCTCCTGCCCTTCGTCGAAATTCTCCCGTTCCTTCTCCTTCAGCCAGCAGACGATGTACCACTTCCCATCGTTAGTAATCTTGAACAGCGGATCCCCTGCCGTGGTGTTGCTCCGGCTGAGGGACTTCTTCCTGAGCGAACGGTTTTCCGCTTCCTCCCGGGTGATACTGTCCATGTTCTCCGGCGAGAAGTACTTCTCATTGCCGTCAAATGAGGTGCTGTACACTCCGCTGATGGGCGACCGGTTCGTTTCCACCACTCGGTCGAACCCCTTCAGTTCGTTCATCTGACTGGCAAACGCCGAAGATACGTTTCCCGATCCGGTCTCCTGAATCGCCTCTCCGCTGTCGATCGTCAGTATCTTCCAGTCTCTTCCTACAACCGCGCCCTCCTTGTACCGGTAGTCGATGGCGCCGGCCCGGTCCGCTGTGGCGATAGCCTCCCGCTTGATGAGATAACCCGTTCCCTCACAGGACAGGGCCAGATTTCCCGGTTCCAGCGTCTCCGTCGTCTCGAAGATGTCCGTCACCTTCGGTACAAGAACAATAACAAGATATAGTGCCAGCAGAACGACCAGATATATCAGGATATACTTTCGTGACTTCTTTGGAATACTGATCTTCATCGTCTTATTGTACACCAAAGAACCGGCCCGTGCAATGTACTATATCTTGTTTTTCAAAAATTTTCAAATTCAGTGTTTAATTGTCAAATCCCGGCCCGCCACGGCTCTGTCTCCTTACCGACCGGTCAGAATCTCTTCCAGAATCCGCTGCTCTTCCTTCGGCAGTTTTTCCCTGTACTCCGCCGCGTAGGCCGCCAGCAGATCCGGCCGCCGCCGCGCCGTCAATTCCAGAGACTGCCGGTATCGCCACAGGTCGATCTGCCGATGGTTTCCGGAAAGCAGCACCTCAGGCACGCTCAGATCCCGGTACAGCCTGGGCTGGGTATACTGGGGATGCTCCAGCAGCCCCGAATAAACCGACTCGTTCATGGCCGAATCGGCATTGCCCAGTACGCCCGGAATCAGTCTGGCCACGGCATCGATCAGCACCATGGCCGGCAGTTCTCCGCCGGTCAGAATATAATCACCGATGGACACTTCCTCGGCGCCCCAGTGATCCAGAATCCGCTGATCCACACCTTCATAGTGGCCACAGAGAATCACCAGCCGTTCCTCACCGGCGTATTCCCGGATCATCTTCCCGTCCAAAACTCTTCCCCGGGGCGACATATACAGCAGGCGCCTGCCCGCCGCGCCGATATCCTCCAGGCATCGGAACACCGGGTCCGGCATCATGACCATGCCTCCGCCTCCGCCGAAAGGATAGTCGTCCGTCCGGTTGTGTTTGTCCAGAGTATAGTCCCGAATGTCGTGCAGGCGGATATCCAGAATGCCCTTTTCCCCTGCCCTGCCCAGCATGCTCTCCTCCGTCACCGGTCGGAACATGTCCGGAAACAGGGTCAGGATGTCGATCTGCAGACCGGGTTGCCGCTGTTCGCTCATAAATCCATCAGTCCTTTCGGCAACCGAACGGTGATCCGGCGGTCTTCGATGTCAATCTCCCTGACAAAGGCATCCACCCAGGGAATCAACACCTTCCGGCCATCCGGCGTCTTCACCTCCAGCAGATCCTGCGCCGTGTTCTGCATCACATCGGCTACACGGCCTACCGTGCCCGGCGCATCGTCCCCCGCCGGCGTTGCCTTTGTGCCGACGGTTCCGCCGGCCTCGACAACCTCCATGCCGATGAGGTCGCGAATATAGAACTCGCCTTCCTCCA
This sequence comes from Bacillota bacterium, assembly GCA_030535715.1. Classification (GTDB taxonomy): domain Bacteria; phylum Bacillota; class Clostridia; order Peptostreptococcales; family Anaerovoracaceae; genus Lentihominibacter. The sequence goes on along the minus strand of JAUNRL010000045.1, from coordinate 100 downwards.
GAGGCGGCAGATCCGCCTCGGTCACGAAGATCTCCTGCCCTCGCGCCGCCTCCGCGTCCTCCCGGCTGTCGATGCCGGCAAACTTGATCACCAGCATATT
>JAUNRL010000044.1 GCA_030535715.1 Bacillota bacterium | reverse complement strand
TAAGGGTGCGAACCTGGCTGAAATGACCAAGATCGGACTTCCGGTACCGTTCGGTTTCACGGTTTCCACAGAAGCCTGCACCAGATACTACGAAGAAGGTCAGACCATCGGACAGGATATCATCGACGATATCTTTGTGAAGCTGGCGGATCTGGAGAGCGTATCCGGCAAGAAGTTCGGTGAAGCGGCGAATCCGTTGCTGGTATCCGTCCGTTCCGGCGCGAAGATCTCCATGCCGGGCATGATGGACACCATCCTGAACCTGGGCCTGAACGACGAGACCGTTGAAGGTCTGAGCGCGCTGACAGGCAATCCGCGTTTCGCGTATGACAGCTACAGAAGATTCATCCAGATGTTCGGCGACGTCGTCATGGGCATTCCCAAGGCCAAGTTCGACGAGATCTTCGACGGACAGAAAGAGAAGAAGGGTGTCACCTACGACGTGGAGCTGGAGACAGAGGATCTGAAGGCGATCATCGCAGCTTACAAGGTCATGTACGAAGGTGAGATCGGCAAACCTTTCCCGCAGGATCCGAAGGATCAGTTGATGGAAGCCGTCGCTGCGGTATTCCGCTCCTGGAACACCGAGCGTGCGATTCTGTACAGACAGCTGAATGAGATTCCGGATGACATCGGAACCGCTGTCAACGTACAGTCCATGGTATTCGGCAACATGGGAGATACTTCCGGTACCGGCGTTGCTTTCACCAGAAGCCCGGTCAACGGCGAGAAGGCGATCTTCGGCGAGTTCCTGGTCAATGCACAGGGCGAGGACGTTGTAGCCGGCATCAGAACACCGCAGCCCATCGCGGAGATGGCGCAGGCGTTCCCCGAAGTCTATGACAGCTTCGTGAAGATCGCGAACACACTGGAAGACCACTACAAAGACATGCAGGACATGGAGTTCACCGTTGAGAGAGGCAAGCTGTACATGCTGCAGACCAGAAACGGCAAGAGAACCGCTCCGTCCGCTGTCAAGATCGCAGTTGACATGGTAGAAGAGGGCCTGATCACCAAGGAAGAGGCTGTGATGAGAATCGAGCCGTCCCAGATCGACCAGCTGCTGCACCCGATGTTCGACCCCGCAGAGCTCGCGAACGCTGAGAAGCTGACCAAGGGCCTGCCGGCATCCCCGGGCGCTGCCTGCGGCAAGATCTACTTCAGCGCTGCTGACGCGGAAGCGGCTGTAGCGAACGGCGACAAGGTCATCCTGGTCAGACTGGAGACTTCTCCGGAAGACCTGGCAGGCATGGTCGCTGCAGAAGGTATTCTGACCGCCAGAGGCGGCATGACCTCCCACGCTGCTGTCGTTGCCAGAGGCATGGGCAAGTGCTGTGTTTCCGGCTGTGCGGAGATCAAGGTCGACGAAGCGAATAAGACATTGGGCATCGGTGAGTACGTCTTCAAGGAAGGCGACTACATCTCCCTGGACGGCACCGCAGGTGAAGTCCTGAAGGGCGAAGTCAAGACCGTTCCGCCGGAACTGTCCGGAGACTTCGGCAAGATCATGGGCTGGGCTGATGAGATCAGAAGCCTGAAGGTCAGAACCAATGCCGACAACCCGAGAGACGCGAAGCAGGCGGTTGACTTCGGCGCGGAGGGTATCGGACTCTGCAGAACAGAGCACATGTTCTTCGAAGAGGAAAGAATCCCGGCGATCCGCCGCATGATCATGGCGGACACCGAGGAAGAGAGAAGAGAAGCGCTGAGCTTCCTGCTCCCGTATCAGAAGGGCGACTTCAAGGGCATCTACGAAGTCATGGGCGAAAGACCGGTTACCATCCGTCTGCTTGACCCGCCGCTCCATGAGTTCATTCCGCACACCGACGAAGAACTGCATGAGCTGGCTGACCTGATCGGCAAGCCTTATGAGAAGCTGGCCAAGAAGGCAGAAGAGCTTCACGAGTTCAACCCGATGCTGGGACACAGAGGCTGCAGACTGGCCGTCACCTATCCGGAAATCGCTGAGATGCAGACCGAGGCCATCATCATGGCGGCCAAGGAAGTCCGGGAAGAGAAGGGCTATGACATCATTCCTGAGATCATGGTTCCGCTGGTCGGCATGAAGAGCGAGCTGGCGAACGTCAAGGCCACCATCGTCAAGACCATCGATAAGATCTTCGAGAGAGAAGGCGTGAAGTTCGATTACATGGTCGGCACCATGATCGAGATCCCGAGAGCTGCTCTGACAGCGGACGAGATTGCGGAAGAAGCTGAATTCTTCTCCTTCGGTACCAACGACCTGACCCAGATGGGATTCGGATTCTCCAGAGATGACACCGGCAAGATCATCAAGGAATACAGAGACAAGGGCGTCTTCGAGGATGACCCGTTCCAGAGCCTGGATCAGACCGGCATCGGCAAACTGGTGAAGATGGCGGTCGAGCTGGGCAAGTCCACCCGGCCGAATATTCACCTGGGCATCTGCGGCGAGCACGGCGGTGATCCCAAGTCCATCGACTTCTGTCACCGGACCGGCCTGCAGTATGTATCCTGCTCACCGTTCCGCGTGCCCATCGCGCGTTTGGCGGCGGCGCAGGCTGCCATCCGGAACAAGTAAACCGGAGACCAGCGGACATACCGATGATGACGAAGCTGCTGCGCTGAATGACTTCCGCGCGGCAGCTTTTGTGTATCAGTGGGGAAAGGCATCATGAAAGCGGCGGCCTTTCTTCTCAGCCTGCAGCCCTTCGCCGGGCTGATGGGTGTGGTCTACGCCATTCTCGGGTATCCTGGTCTGATTTTCGCCGGATGCGTAACTGGAAAAAAATGGTTGACGCGCAAACAGGGAAATGATAACATGAATTCCAATAAATGGGATTTATGAATCATTGACGAAAGGCGGGAAAACCATGAAACGAATCACAGGGATGGTGATGACGGCCGTCATCCTGTCGGCCTGCGTTGCTTTTGCGCAGGAAATTTCGGTTGACGTGGATGTGGGCGACCACGGGTCGGTCAACGGAATGGAGGAGGATCACCGGGAGACAGCGGCGGACAACGGCACCTATCAGGCGGTCATTCAGTCGGAAGAAGGTTATGAAATTGGGGAAGTCAGGGTGAATGGCGAGCTGCTCTCGGAAGAAGACCGGAAAAATATTTCGGGAAATCGGAAAACCACGCTGAGACTGGAAGGCGTAACAGAGAATGTCGAGGTTTCCGCGACCTTTGAGAAAGAAGGAACGACCGCGGAAAAGGAAAAAAACGAAGATGTCGGCGTGGATGCGAAGGAAGAGAGTGCGACGGCAGCGACGGAGCAGACGGATTCCGCGGAGGAGACGAAGACGTCCGATGAACAGGGGCAGAGGCCGGGTCGGCAGGCCGAATCGACAACGGAACAGATGAATCCGTCTGAAGAGAAGGGTAAGCTGGGGGATCAGAGGAATGTGTCGGGCAAGGCTATCCTTCCGGCTACGGGAGACCGGTCCTCGCCGGTCATTCCGGCAGGGACATTCATCGCCGCATTGCTGGCCGTCTGTCTGGTACTGCTGCGGTTCAGATCTGCGGAGAATAAGCGCGCAGGGGTTAAGCGCTGAAGGAAAAGGGGGTAAAGGGATATGAGAATAAGACAATGGGCAGGGGTGTTATTGTTGTCCGCGTTTTTCGCGTGCGCGGCGCAGGCTTTCGCGGTGACGGACGCGGCGGAGACCTGCAGCATTGCCGTACCGCAGGTTATCGTGGATAAGGTGACGGAAACAGAAGTGGAAGGTACGGTTTCCCGGGCGATGGGGCAGACCATTGTTCTGCGCTCGGCTGACGGGGAGGCCCTGTTCGATGAAGTGAAGGCGGGTGATTCCGGAGGGCCGGAGACCTTCCGGCTGACCCTTCCGGAAACGGAAAAGGAGGTGCAGACGGAGCAGCCGGAGGATAAATCGGAGAGGGAACTCGTGGTCGGATCCATGCCGGTTCCCGGCGCGGCCGCCTCCCGAATGGTGCCGGTAAACGATCCGGCAGCGGTGGAAGAAACTGCGCCGTCGGCGGAAACGGCAGCAACCGAACCTCCGCCCGTTCAGGAAAGCGCGGCGAGACCGCAGACTGCGGAAGAAGGCCGCGCTGCCGCGGTGGCCTGGGCCAGACAGATTGCCGCCGATAACCGGTTCACCTACGGAGCCACTCCTTACTCCCGGCACAATGGCTGTTACTTCTGCCATACCAACGGGGGCAAGAAGAAGCGGGCGAAAAAGACCAAATGGAAGAATGGATATCAGGGAAAGACCTGGGAGATGACCTACTGCTGTAATCCCTTCGTTCATGCCGCCTACGCCCACGGCGCGCAGCATCCGAAGATGCTGTCGGCTTGCAGGAAGATGAACGCCATTGACATGAGCAGATCCAGCTATAAGAAGATGGGTTGCTTCCAGTGTCTGGGCAAGCCGAAGTTTGCAAAGCTGATCCCCGGCGACATCTTTGTGGGGAGCAATCACGTCTGGCTGTACTGCGGGGGCAATGAACTGGCGGAGGCTACTTCCCTGGGCGGCAGGGCGAAATCCTGGAGCGCTGACGCCATCCGCGTTACGGGAGGGGCGAAGAGCCGGTACAGGAAATGCCGCTTCGTCATGCGATTCACCGGGTACTGATCCCCTGATGGTTACTCCGTTTTCCGATATTTGACCGATGCCGGCAGGGGAAAAATGCTTTTGCTTTCTCCCTGCCTGTGGTATCATGAATTTGTAAGCGGGACAGGCTGTGTTTTCTGGCCTGTCTGTTTTGGTTCAAGGAGAGGCCGATGAAGAAAGTCGGACTGGTGATGGGAAGCGACAGCGATCTGCCTGTGATGCAGAAGGCGAATTATCGCTCTGCCCTCCAGCGGCGTCCATTCCAACGGCTTTTCCCTGGTGCGGAAGGTCTTTGATGTGGGAGGTACGGAAAGCTGCAGGCCCCTCGCGTCCCTGGGCGGAAAATCGCTGCTGGAGACCCTGCTGACGCCGACCAGAATCCATGTCCGGTTCTTGGCCTGATGGAGACGGTTCGCCTCCGGGCGGTGGCCTACATCACCGGCGGCTTTTATGAGAATATTCCCCGGAGCCTGCCCGACGGACTCTCGGCGAAGATCCACCGGGAAGACGTTCGGGTTCTTCCGACTTTTGACGAAATCGCCCGGGCGGGGGAGATCAGCGACCGCGATATGTTCAACACCTTCAACATGGAGGAAGCGGAGTGGCAGATCCTCTCCCTGGCCGCAGAACAGGCAGCAAGGAGGCTGATGATGGAAAAAGAAGCAATGAGCAACGCTTATCGGATCGATGATCTCGGGCAGCTGCTGTCGGAGAACGCCTATCCGGGACGGGGAATCGTGATTGGACAGACGGAGACCACAGGGAAGGCGGTGACGGCCTATTTTATTATGGGTCGCAGCGAAAACAGCCGCAATCGGGTGTTTGCCCTGAAGGATGGAGAACTGTTTGCGGAACCTTTTGATCCGTCAAAGGTGGTGGATCCGTCCCTGATCATCTATGCGGCCCTGCGGACGGCTGGAGATAAGCTGGTGGTGACCAACGGCGATCAGACCGATACAATTGTGGATTTCCTGAAGGAGGGAAAGACCTTCGAGGAAGCGCTGCTGACCAGGCAGTTCGAACCGGACTATCCCCATCTGACCCCGCGGATCAGCGGCATGGTCAGTTTTGATCCGGAAGAGGAAACCGGGTTTATGTATACGATGAGCATCCTTAAGAGCGAGGATCCGGAAGGAGGCCGCTGCGGCCGCTACACCTTTGACTATGAGCCGGAGGCCGGGCTGGGTCATTTCCTGCATACCTATGCCTGCGACGGGAATCCTCTTCCCAGCTTCTGCGGCGAGCCGGAGCGAGTGGCTGTTTCCGATGACATTGACGAATTCACCGATCTGCTCTGGAGAAGCCTGAATCCGGACAATAAGGTGGCGCTCTACGTCCGGTACACGGATCCGAAGGACAGAAGCTTTGAAGACCGGCTGGCAAACCGGCATGGTGAATAACAAGGAGGATATGATGAAGGAATTTGAACTGAAGTACGGATGCAATCCCAACCAGAAACCGGCAAAGATCTATATGCGGGAGGGCGGAGAGCTGCCCATCACCATCCTGAACGGCCGGCCGGGCTACATCAACTTTCTGGACGCCTTCAATTCCGGACAGCTGGTCCGGGAACTGAAGGAAGCCACTGGAATGCCGGCAGCCACATCCTTCAAGCACGTCAGCCCCACGTCGGCGGCGGTGGGGAAGAAACTGCCGGAGAAGATGAAGAAGGCCTATTTCGTAGATGACATCGAGAGACTGGACGATTCTCCGCTGGCCTGTGCCTACGCCAGGGCCCGGGGGACGGATCGGCTGTGTTCCTTCGGCGATTTCATCGCACTGTCCGACGTCTGCGATGAGACGACAGCCCGGATCATCGGCCGGGAGGTATCCGACGGCATCATCGCGCCGGGCTATACGGACGAAGCGCTGGCCATCTTGAGCGCGAAGAAAAAAGGCAATTACAACGTCATCGCCATCGATCCGGAATATGAAGCGGAACCGCAGGAGCGGCGCCAGGTCTTCGGCGTGACCTTCGAGCAGGGTCACAACAGCGTGAAGATCGGAGAGGATCTGCTGGAGAACATCGTGACGGAGAATAAGAATCTGCCCGCGGAGGCGAAGACCGACCTGATCATCGCCCTCATCGCGTTGAAATACACCCAGTCCAATTCCGTCTGCTTCGCCATGGACGGACAGTGCATCGGCATCGGCGCCGGTCAGCAGTCGAGAATTCACTGCACCCGCCTTGCCGCGGGCAAGGCGGATACCTGGCATCTGCGGATGCACGACAAGGTGCTGGGCCTGCCTTTTCAGGAGGATTTGCCCCGGGCGGTCCGGGACAATGTCATCGACGGCTACGTCAATGAGTATGAGGAGGATGTCTGCGCGGAAGGAAACTGGCAGAAGTACTTTACCGAGCGCCCCCGGCCGCTGACCCGGGAAGAAAAGAAGGCCTATCTGTCTGGAATCACCGGAGCGTCACTGGCTTCCGACGCGTTCTTCCCCTTCGGGGACAGCATCCGGCGGGGACACATGAGCGGCGTTTCCTATGTGGTGCAGCCGGGGGGATCCATCCGGGATGAGGAGGTCATCGCGACCTGCGATGAATATGGTGTCGTCATGGTCTGTAACGGACTGCGGCTGTTCCATCATTAGATCGTCAGTCCCTCAGAGAGTTATTGCAGAATGAAAGGAAAAACGGGCGTGAGAGTATTAGTCATCGGCGGCAGAGGCCGCGAGCACGCGATCATATAGAAACTGAAGGAGAGCCCGTGGATCGAAAAGATCTACGCGCTGCCGGGCAACGGCGGCATCGCCACGGATGCGGAGTGCGTGGCCATCGGCGCGAAGGACATTGAGGCATATTGGAAGATGCGCCGGTTTCTGTTGAAATGCCTTGCATTGCCTTTGCGGATGTGGTAATATGCTCGATGTGAGTTTACCTGCCGCTGAGCCCAGCGACACTCCGGCGCCGGACCCGGCCGCAGGCGTATGACAAAAAGGAGGACATTATGATCACGACGGAAAAGAAAGCGGAAATCATCAGGGAGTATCAGACCAAGGAAGGCGACACCGGATCTCCGGAGGTTCAGGTAGCGATTCTGACCTACCGGATCAACGATCTGAACGAGCACCTGAAGGTTCACAAGAAGGACCACCATTCCAGAAGAGGTCTGCTGAAGATGGTCGGACAGAGAAGAAATCTGCTCAACTATCTGAAGGAGAACGACCTGGAGAGATACAGGAGCCTGATTGCCCGGCTGGGCCTGAGAAAATAAGGGAAAGAGAAAGTCAGGTGGGATGCTTGTCCCGCCTGATTTTTGCGTAGGCAAAGGCAACGCCGGCAGCAGAGAGGAGCATCCATGGACCGACGGGAAAAACGCTATCAGAAACAGATCCTGCGCCGAAAGGGGCTTGTTCTGCTTGCCGCAGTCATCGCGCTGGCGGTGATTTTCGGATTGTTCTGATCCGGAATTCTGTTCCAGGGACTGCTGAAACCGGGCAAGGTGGAAAACCTCAGTTCCAGAGTTCGGTAAACGTCAAGAACAACGCAAAGGTAAAAACTATTTCATAGTTGTTCCGGTGTTTG
>JAUNRL010000208.1 GCA_030535715.1 Bacillota bacterium | reverse complement strand
GCAAACCTCCGGTCAGCAGCAGTTTAATCAGCGGAGTGGTGATATAGTACGGAAGATTGCCGATGATCCGGGTTCTTCCGGTGATCCCGAAGGCTTCCCTCTTCTCCCGGATCAGCCGGTTCAGATCCGTCTTCAGGATGTCCTGGCAGATGACCTCAACATTGCCGTACCCCTGCAGGGTTTCCGCAAGAATCGGCAGAAGCCGCCTGTCCACTTCGATGGCCGCCACCCGGCCTGCCGCTTCCGCCGCCGCGGCGGTTAGCACGCCAATGCCGGGACCGATCTCAATGATCAGATCCTGTCCGCCGATTTCGCTGCCGTCGATCATCTCCCGGATGACCGCCGGATCCTGCAGAAAATTCTGGCCCAGGCTCTTCGTCAGCCGGAATCCGTATTTTTCTTTCAGATAGCGTATGGTTGCCGATGAATACAGATTCATTCGTTTTTCATTTCCTCGGGAAAAATATACAGTGTTTCCCCCGGTTTGATCAGCCGCATCTGATCTCTAGCCTGCTCCTCCAGATAATCCAGATCGTTGAGCTCGGCCATGTCCTTCTCCAGCTGCTCCTTTTCCTGCCGGTATTCTTCCTGCTGTTTCTGCGCTGTATGCAGGTCGTGCCTGAGCATCAAAATCTGCCCGAAGGAAACGCCGATAGCAACGGCAAGCACCGCCGCCGCCGCGACGATAATCGCCCGGCGTCTTTTCTGCCTTTGCCGCAACATCCTCCGGCGATGGTTGTGCCTGGCGCTGGATTCCGGGGAGCGAGGTCCTTCTGCGTACTTCACCCTTCCGGCTGTCCCCGCCGCTTTCTGCCGTCTCTCCTGACGTTCCCGGCGGGCCTGCTCCATGTCGATGATTTTGCTGCTGTCCTTGAACTGTTTGCTTCGGCGCTTCTTCCTTGCCATCCTTTACCTCATGCCTTATGGCAGATAAGCCAGCGGATCCCGGGGGGTTCCGCCGATGCGAATCTCGAAATGCAGATGCGGACCGGTGCTACGTCCCGTATTGCCCGATTCTGCGATATGCTCGCCCTCATAAACCTCCTGACCGGGGCTGACCAAAATTCTGCTCAGATGTCCGTATCGGGTAGACTGTCCGTTCTGATGATCGATGTCGATACAGTATCCGTACCCGCCGAAGTAGCCGGCCCGGGTGACGATACCGCCGTCCGCCGCGCGGACGTCGTTGCCGGTAGGGGTTCCCAGATCAATGCCATCATGATGCCTGCCCCAGCGGTGTCCGAACCGGGAGGTCACCGTATAGCTTCCGGCCAGAGGCCAGATGTATTTGCCGTCTCCGACCGACGGCGGACGCTCCGCGGTTCCGACCAGTACGATCTTATTCACGGCTTTCTTCTCCACCTCCCGGTTCAGCACGGTGATGCCGTCCTCCCCGATCTCGCCGTTGATGGAGACCATCCGCTCGGTCACCTCTTCTTTTCCGTTCTTTCCTTCCTGCTTGATCTCCTCCTCGCCTTCGTACATCTCGTCGGTCTTTTTCTCTATGGTCTTGTATTTGACCGTATGCTCATAGATCCGCTGTTCAGTAATCCGCACCGTTAGCAGCGGCGCGTTCTGCCGGATCAGCAGGGTTTCGCCCACATTGAGTTTGTGCGGATCTACGCCTTCGTTATCCGCCACAAGATTCTCCTCCGTCGTTCTGTAGGTGTCCGCGATATCCTTCAGCGTCTCACCAGCAACGATGGTGTGCACGGTTTCCTTCTTTCCGCTGGTGCAGAGGATATCCGTCATCTCATCCACGGACGAAACGTTCCGCAGGTTGGTGTTGCTTTTTTTCACCTCAACGGTTTCTAGAATTTCCGCCTTCTGAATT